>DASZZA010000746.1:0-3303 GCA_035545135.1 Lacipirellulaceae bacterium
CGATCGTAGGGCAATTACGCCGGTGGCAAATCGACGCGCTGACGGCGCAGGAAGATGGTTCGGACCGCCTCGGCGACGAGGCATTGCTTGAACATACGAACCGACTCGGACGACCAATTGTGACGCACGATATCCGTTTTCTCGCCATGGCCGAAAACTGGCAGCGGATCGGACATCCATTCTGCGGATTGATTTTCGCCCGTCCTCTGCAAGTCTCGATTGGCCAATGCATGCGCGATCTGAAAATAATCGCCAAAGCTACCGATCCAGCGGATTGGAAAAGTGTTGTCTTGCGGCTTCCGTTATGATGGTGACGTGATCGTATCTATTGCGGTTCCGCCGCTGCGCTGTCGCGCATTAAATTTCAGCAATGCATGAATTGCTCAATATTGATGTTATTCTCGCCGTGCTGCTGGTGACATCGTTCACCTCCGTCGGTCTACTCGCGCTCTGGACGGCCACTTCGTCCAGGCATTGGTTCGTTCGCACCGCGATTGTTATTGCTTGCCTATCGCCTCTGCTGATCGTCCCGGCACTCGAAGTCTTTGTTGCGTTTGTCATCGAATGCGCGATCATTAGCGCGGGTGTTGTCGCTTATCGGAGATCTCGCCCCGGACGGCGTATCTCCCTGGCGGGATCGTTGCTGATTACGGCACTCGCTGCGGTTGCAGTTTCAATCGCGGCACTGTTACCTGCACTTAACGTCTACGCCTGGACAACGGTAGCCCTAAACGGCGCCGCAGGTGGAACAGCAGCGTTGCTTGGCGCATGGTTTTTCGTGTCGCGACGCAAATGGATTGCGGCCCTTGCGGCGATCATCGGATGCGTCGTGGTCGGCACGGCACTATCGCAGTTCGATTGGTTCTATCCGTCAATTGTCAATTGGACCGGTTGGCCGCCGGAACCAAGCACAGTTAGGGTTTTTCCGAGCTTTGGAGTTGCGAAAAGACCCATCGTCGCCTGGTTTGTCATTCCGGTCATCGTGGCGATAGCCGTTGCATTTTGTTGCTCCTACTGGCATGCAATGATCCGCCAGTTCAAATCCAATGTCAGTACGGGAAATCCTGGGTGGCGGAAACGCCGGCTCATTCGCCCAATCGGTTTCGCGCTTATCATCGCGCTTTTCGCTGCAATGCCGTTGTATGTTTTGTACGCGCTGCTTAATCCCGATCCCATTCCGAAAACCAAGCTGCCTAATCCGAACGGCTATGAAGACTGGCTCGCAGCGGGCAATCTTGCATCGTCAACAGGGTTTAACGGACTCAATTTCGATTACGGTACCGCCACGCGACAAGCGCTCAGCATTGAAGTTGGAAAATGCGCGTTGGTTTACGATCATGTGGCTTCAGGTCTTTCTCGTCAAACGCACGTGCCGGTCAATTATTCATTTTCAGCAGGTTCACTTCCTGTTACGGATATACAAAACTTTCGGTCGGTCGCCCGAGCTATCGCTGGTAAAGCTCGACTTGCCGAGTTAGAAGGCCGGTTTAGCGATGCGGCTCAATGCTCTCTCGAGGGCATAGCCTTCGGTCAAGCTATCTCGAGGGGCGGCTTGCTCATCGACGCGCTGGTTGGCAATGCGTGCGCCGGAATAAACATGTATCGGCTGTATCACGAACGCGATCGAATTCCTGCTGAAGAACTTGCGCGATGCGTGGACCGGCTTCAGAAACTGGACGCAAACATTGAGCCATTCGACGAAGTGTGGTATCGCGATCGCGTCTGGAGTCAGCGCACCAACGGCTGGCATGGCCACTTGCAACAATTGCTGGGCGACATCATAAAGCAAACCTGGGACTTCATCTTCATCCGCTCCGATCAGATTCCGGCCACATATAAAGCCCATCAAGCAAAGCTACGATTGGCGATGCTTGAGTTTGCATTGACGCGATTTCATCACGAACTAGGTCGCTGGCCAGCGTCGATCAACGAATTGACTCCAAAGTACATTTTGGCGATCCCAGTCGATCCGTTCGATCCCAACGGCCGTCCGCTGAAATATCGAAAAACAGCTTCAGGATACGTTGTTTACAGTGTCGGTCCCAACCAGATCGACGATGGCGGCGCACCTCCAAAGGAGGACGATTTTTCGGGCGCACCCGAAACTGGCGACGTCCGACTTGACGTCGCCTTCAAACCGTAAGATTCCAGCGGTAATAACCCTAGCGTGTCGACGGGATCGAAACCCAGCGGACCCGTAAGTGCGAAGGAGGGAGCTCCCCCAAAGCAAGAAAAACCGGCTTCACTGCCAAAGTGACAGACGGGACGTAGCTAAACTTCGACGTTTTCCGCCCATGGTGGCCAGGTTGGCAGACCCCGCATGGGAACCCGCATAACTCCCAAGCGGCGTAAGTTTTTGCCGGATCGTAACTTGCTGCTCTCAAAGCGTTTGGCGCGCCGGTTGCTTTTGCCGCCCCTTGTCAACCGGCTGATTCTGCGCCCAAATGGCGGAATTGGCTCGCACGAATCCTAGCGGGATTCAATCAGTCAGCCCAGGGTTGCTCTGCTTCGAGAGCTATCCTGGGTTGGCGGTCGCCATTTTCGCATTTCTACCCTGAAGGGGGTTTGATCACGCACGCCAACCGACGCAACTCCTTCAGAGTTGTTCCGTGGAAGCGCCACGCGAACCCAGGGTAGCGGCTGGCGCCGCAACCCTGGGGTGAATTATCCAATCCCTTCGGGATTGACAAACGGCCATCAACGAACGACTAACAACTAACAGCTTCTTTCTCAGGAGGAATATTCATGCCCGCAGTTGCTACGAAGTCGAAGTCCAAATCCAAAGTCACGCTCCAACCGCTCGGCGATAAAGTGGTCGTCGAGCGCGAGGAATCGCAAGAGAAAACCTCCGGCGGCATTTACATTCCTGATGCCGCCAAGGACAAGCCGACCCGCGGCACGATCATCGCCGTCGGCACTGGCAAGCTACTCGACGACGGCACCCGCGGCGAAATGCAAGTCAAGAAGGGCGACCGCGTGCTGTTCACCAGCTACGCCCCCGAAACGATCGAAATCGGCGACGATGAATATCTGCTGATGAGTGAGAGCGACATCCTCGCCGTTATCGATTAAGCAAATTGTTCGCCCATTTAGCCGCCGGTCAATGACCGGGGGCTAAATACGAGTTTCGCACATTTTTCTCCAAATCAAAGCCCGAATCACAAGGAGTTTTTCCAATGGCAAAGATGATTGCCTTCGATCAAGAAGCCCGCGGCGCCATGCGTCGCGGCGTGCAGAAGCTGGCCCGGGCCGTGATAGTCACGCTCGGTCCTAAGGGCCGCAACGTCAGTCTCCAAAAATCCT
>DASZZA010000747.1:0-2687 GCA_035545135.1 Lacipirellulaceae bacterium
ATGAGAGTAGAACGTAGCGAGCAGACCGCAGGAGCTCCACCGCCCGGTTCGGTTCCCTCGTCGTTGGTATTCGTGCCCCTCTCCTCTCTTCTCTCCTACTCTATTCGCCTACGGCGAATCGGGGTGACTGGATTTGAACCAGCGACTTCTTGGTCCCAAACCAAGCGCTCTAGCCAGGCTGAGCTACACCCCGGGTGCCATGTCGGGCAACTGAGTTGATCGTACTCTAGATGTCGTAGGTTGACAACGCGGGTGGATAAGGGGTTCATCTCCGCGCATAATCTACGGCTGCTGGCTGACGTGGGTCCGAGTATTGGTTCCACAGGCGAACGTTATATGAGTAAGAGCTTCTAACGAAATGGCTTCGGAGAGGGGGACAGTTTCATTTTGCTCGGAAGACTCCGCAGAATTGGGACAGTCCCCGGCCATGTTGTTAGAAGCTCTAAAAAGTACGCTTTCCAATGAGACGCTTGAGATGAGAAAACTCCGGATTACTTTTTGGTTTGTCACGCTGCAATTTATTTTCATCGGTTGTGTGAGCCGGATCGCATTATCAGCCACGCCGACCGCGGTGGCGGATCGCGATCGGATCGTCGTGATGATTAGCATTGATGGATTGGCCAATTTTTACATGGATGATCCCGCCGCCTCGATGCCAACGATACGCCAACTTGCCGACGAGGGCGCCAAGGCGGCCAGCATGAAGGCGTCGGATCCAACGGTCACGTGGCCGAATCATACGACGTTAGTGACTGGCGTTTCTCCGGCGCGCCACGGCGTGGTGGGAAATAACTGGTTTGATCGCTCACAGGGCAAGAAGGTGACGCTCATCTGGGACCCCGTGCTCGACAAGGACCAGATAGTGAAGGTTCCGACGATTTACGACCTGGCCAAAGCGGCGGGACTCAAGACGGCGGCCATCAAATGGCCGGCGACACGGAATGCACATTCACTCGATTGGACCGCTCCGGACGTCGGCAAGGAAGAACTGGTGCGTAGGTACACTACGCCGGCACTGCTGAAGGAATGCAAAGCGGCGGGCTACGACATTGTGTACGGCGATGAAGGCAAGGAAGTCAGCCGGCGTCGAGCCATCGAGGAGGACGAGTTGTGGACACAGGTGTTCAATATGATTTTGCACAAGCATCGTCCGAATTTGGCGCTGCTGCACCTGATTGCCGTGGATCACACGGAGCATATTGATGGTCCGCGATCCGCGGGGGCCTACGAGGCAATCAAAGCTAATGACAGCGATGTGCGCGAGGTTTGGGAAGAGTTGCAACGAGACTTCCCCGGCAAAGCGACGCTCATTATCGTATCGGACCATGGATTTTCGCCGAACAAGACGAAGATAAACCCATACGCGATCCTGGAAAAAGCGGGGCTGATAGAAATGAAGGGCCGTCGCATCACGGGTGGCAGCGTCTATCCGCTCATCCAAGGCGGATCCGTGCTGATCTACGTGCTGGACGAAGGAAATCGGAATGCCATCCTGCGGAACGTGAAACGGGCATTCGCGCATGTCGACGGGATTTACAAAGTGTTAGGTTCAGACGGATTTGCGGATTACGGGATTGGGGATCCGAAGCGCGACCCGCATGCGCCCGACATGGTGGTCTTCGGCAACGTTGGGTACTACTTTGGCGATACGGCGGCTGGAGGCAAAAAGGAGCACAAAGGCAGCCATGGTCAGGATTCACATTTGCCTGACCTTCATCCGGTCTTTGTCGCGTGGGGCCAGGGAATCAAACCGGGCGCCAAGCTCGGCGACATTGATAATCGGTCGGTCGCGCCAACGATCGGGAAGCTGTTGGGGATCGAGATTCCGAATGTGGAAGGTCAGCCTTTGGCAGAAGCGCTAACGCAGTGAGGCTTCAGCCGGAAGCAATCGCTGAGTCCGTGTGCGTCGACGGAAACGATGAATCTATGGCTGCAAAGTTTGCGGAGGAATCGACACGTTCAAGACTCGGCCCAACGGGTGATGCTGACAAAAGCTGTCTGAATCTGGAAGCAACTGCGTATCTTCTGCATCTCTTTGGTCTTTGAGCACGAAGCCAGATTTGTTACGATGCGGTCCCTTTTGCCTATTGGCGTCCGAATTCGCCTGCCCGCAATCGCTTGGCGATCCAGCGGACGGCTGCGGATGTTGACGGCGCCAGGAGGACATTCTTGGGCAGTCTGCTGCTGAACGACTCTCAAAACGCCGCGGATCGCTACGAACAGAGAGGCCTAGACGAATTGCGCCGCGCGATTGAACGGGCTGCGCACCTGCTCCCAGCGCAAGGGCCGATTACCGCCTTCGTACACCATAATACGCTGCATGCGCTCGAGCATCTGCCGTTTGAAGAGGCCGTGATCAAGGGCGGCGAAACGTTCGGATGCCATCCGTTTTTGCCGGAGCACCGGTATTACGAGGAGTACTTGCGAGGCCGCATTCGCCGCGAGGACCTGGAAGCGGTGCTGATCGACGACCTGGGCGATCGGGGTGACGAGCTGTTGGGCTTTCTCGGTACGCGGTTCCACTTGCGATTGGGTATGCTTGCGCACCGATGGCGAACCGGTCCAACGGCGGAGCTACGCTGGGTCGTAGCGGAAACCAATGCGCTGCGGCGTTTTCGTGACGAGACGCCGCGCCCGGTGCGTGACCGCTTGGTGGGCGCAACACGCCGCTGGGTGATGCGTGATTT
>DASZZA010000748.1:0-2065 GCA_035545135.1 Lacipirellulaceae bacterium
ATCGAATTGGGAATCGATCAAATTGAATGATGGGTTCCGCCGAGCCGGAACCCATCCTACCGGCTCATCGGCCAGAACGAAATTAGGCGCGGCGCTTGGGCCACCGATCGAAGCGAGCTTTCCTACGTTCGCTGCAAATCATCTGCCAGCGACCGATGCGGTGTAATCCGCAGCTTTTCAAGTGCGGCGTGATAGGCTTTCACCGCGTCAACAGGCTCGATCCCGCCGTCTGCCAGCGCGCGAAGCTGCTCGACGAACGAAAGCTGATGTTCGGCCGAGTTGATTTTGCGACCGTACAATGCGGCCCGGGCGCCATATTTCTTCGCTTCCCATAGCATTTGGAACGCATCGAACGTCGTGCCGGCCGAACCGCCCAAGATGCCCACGATGAGCGACGAATCGTAACACACTAGCTGCTCGAGCGCCGCCGGACCGAAGTACGGAATCTTCAAGAAGATCGGCCGCGTCGAAGAACCTACGCCCGCGAGCGTTCGGACGATGCTGTCGTTCACAAACCGCGGCACGTCCTCCACCGGCCGCACGGGCGCATTGGGTACGAACACTTCCAGGAAGTGCCGGAAATCTTTTTCTCGTGCCTCCTCGCGAAACGTTCGATACGCTTCCAGCGACGCTCGGTCCAGCGCCGCATCGTTGTTGAACGTGATGGAATAAAGGCCCAGGTTGACGGCGACGCGATTCATTCCGAACACCGGCGCGCTGCCCAGGTCCATCACTTCATCGAGTATTGCCGTGCGAAACGGCAGCGACGGGTGCGAACCGTAGTTTGCCTGACCGCCGGCGAGCCAAATATCGGTCGTGTCGTTCGCGCGGATCGCCGGTGTGACCGGACTTTTGTCGAAAATCCGCTCGCGCACCGCGAGCAAGTCGCTCGTACTGACGCTCATCAGCATGATATCTACTAGCCGCTGCGCGACGATCTGGCGAATCTGCTCGCGCAATTCTTGAATGCTGCGATACCGCTTGTGTTCGGGGGCGTCTTTCGTTTTTACACCGGGGCCCGAAACGCCAAACGCCATGTCGGCGTCTTTGGCATCCGCAAGGATGAAATCGTTGCACGACGGATCCGCCGCCAAGCGGACAAGCTTTTCATCGAGAGTCTTTTGCATGCCGCTATTGTAATGCAAATATCGGCAAGCAGGGAGCAGCGAGCGTGGAGCGAGTCGCCGGCAAGTAGCTCGGCGGCCTAAAGAGTTGCCGCCGAAGACGGGGCGTCAACGGCCTGGCCGACGCAAATCTGATCGCCGCCATTTTCGATTGCGGTTCGTAACGCCGCTTCCGCACTCAGCATAATGTCCATCACGCGGGTTGCCACCGTGCAATGAGCGACGCCGATGCTGGTGGTCAAATCCCACAGATCGCGTCCCATCCGCACCTTACACTGACGCACCTGCGAGCACAGCCGGTCGGCCACGGCCAGCGCGTTGCTTTCGTCGGTGCTCGGCAACAACAGGGCGAAGAGGCCGTCCTCGAACTCGCACCGTTCATCCATGTCGCGCGTGGTCGCCTCCAACAGACGGCCCAATACCTGTCGCAAAAAGGTACGCCCTTGTTCACCGAACCGGCGCACCAGGTCGTCCATTTGATCGACGCGCAGAATCGCCACGGAGATGCTCGCGCCGCCCCGCTTCCATTCAGCTAGCCGTCGGCTCAAATTGTTGGCGAAGAGCGATCGGCCCGTCAGGTTGGCGCCGGCGTCATTTGCTTGCGCCGGTTCAGCACCCGGCGCATCGGCACGTTCGCCGGCCGCATCCCGCCACAATGAGGCCAACGACAGCGTTTCGGCGGCCGCTCGCTCCAATTTCGCATGAAACGCCGACGATACGGGAACGCAGTTCTCACCGTCATGTCGATAGCAGACATTGCCGCCAGCCTGTTTCGCCGCCAAAAGGGCTTGCTCGGCGCGATCCGTAACGGCGTCCCGCAATTCGTCCGGACGCAACTGCGCAATTCCCACGCTGGCCGTCAGCCGAAGCCGGCGGCTCCCGTGGCTGAATTGGGCGTCTTTTAAGTAGCTGCGAATTCGCTCGGCCATTGGCAACGCGTC
>DASZZA010000749.1:0-3960 GCA_035545135.1 Lacipirellulaceae bacterium
CCGTGCGCGTGGCCGGAATCGGAATGTAAACGGTCGCTTGGCGGCCGAGGGCGTTTGCGATCCGCTCATTGCCGTACGAATCGAAACTGCCCATCAGGCGCATGAGCCAATACATCCCGTACATGGCGAAGAGCCCAACAATCGTGGCTAAAACGAACGCGGTGGAGGGCGCGTAACCCGCACTGAGCGCGGCCTTACCCGATGCGCCAAAAAACGCTGCCGCAGCAACAACGGTGCGAAACGAAATAACGGCGAACAGGTGACCACTGCCCGTGTGCTCCTCCGACTCGGCGTGCGTGTCGCCCGGGTGATCGCCATGAAAATCACCGCCTGGGTGGATACCGCCATGAAAGCCAGCGCTCAAATCGTGAGCCACGTCAGCGCCCATATGATCGCCAGATCCCAGCAGCGATAAAACAAACTGGCACACGAGGATCGTGCTGCCAACGACGGCCGCAAGTAAGAAAAAGGTACCCATCGATTTAGTCCCGAAAGATGAGCGTCCCGCCGCGATTTCTTCGGCCCTCATTGTAGCGGCTGCGAACCGCGAAGGCGAAGCAGTTATATTCAGCGGTATTTAAGCGCAATTCGCCGCAGGGCCGAGAATCTTGGCAGAGGAGATTTTTGACCGATGTTTCGCGAAAAATGCGACCTTGCCCGACCTAGTCTGGCCTTTTTGTCGCCTTCGGGCTCGCCCACATCCACCTGCGACCAGTCGATGTGGGCGTTCTCGTCCAGGATTTCTTGCAGCGCTTCATTCGCGCGCGGCAAGTCGTGTTCGGCGACGAGGATGGAGACCCAGCCGGGCGCTTCGGCGCGGAAGTTGGTAGTATAGACGCCCGACATCGTGGCCTTGATGCCCCGTTCCTCAAGTCCACCGACAATGACCCCGCCTTCCATTTCACTTCGGACAGACGTTAGCCTGGCGAGATTTTCCTGGAGATCAGCCATAGTCATATAAAGGTGTAGGGTGGGCACTGCCCACCACGATCATGGAAACGACAGCGATCATTGGCGGGCGATGCGCACCCTACATTGCAACTCTACGCGAAGAGTTCCTGAATCACTTTGCCGCCGCCGGCGATTTTCATCGGCCGGCCGTTCTTCGCAGTGTACGTGATGTCGAGCGAGATGCCTAGGGCGTGGCAAACGCTCGCCATCAGGTCTTCCGACGAGTGCGACTCGCCTTCGACGCTCGTGCCGTCGGCATTTGTCTTGCCGATGGCCCGGCCGCCCTTAATCGCGGCCCCACCCAGCACTACGCTCCACGCCCGTGCGTAGTGGTCGCGACCGGCGTTGCCGTTGATTCGCGGCGTGCGACCGAACTCGCCCATGCACAGGATGACCGTACTATCCAGCAGCCCGCGCTGTTTCAGATCCTCGACCAGCGCGCTAAACCCCTTGTCAAGCTCGGGCAGCTTTCGCTTGAGCGTGTTGAAGTTCTGCTGATGCAAATCCCAACCGCCGGAGGTCACCTCGACAAACGGCACGCCAGCTTCCACCAACCGCCGCGCCATCAGGCAACCGCGGCCGAAGTTGTTGTCGCCGTACTTATCGATGACTTCCTTCTTCTCGCTGCGCACCTGGAATGCCTTCATCTGTTCGCTGGTGAGCAGTTCCTGCGTCTTGCGCAGCACCTTCGCGTGCTCGTCGGCCGCCGAGCCACGCCGCTCGCTGATGAACCGCGCTTCGAGTATACCGAGCAGCCTCATTCGGTCGGCCATTCGCGCTGTGGGTACGCTCATTTGGGCATTTTTGATTTGGCCATTGGCGTCGACCTGAAATGGTGCGTATGTCATCCCCAAAAAGCCTGGCCCCTCGCTCGGCCCACCGATCGAAACAAACGGCGGAATTTGCAATTCGGTAGTAAACTTCTCCATCTCGTGGGCCACCACCGAGCCATAGCCCGGATGCTGCACGCTCGGGTTCGGGACGTAGGCCGTGTGCATGTAATACCGGCCGCGATTGTGATCGGCTTCGCGCGTGCTCATCGAGCGGATAACGGCCAGATGTCTGGCCTGCTTGGCCAGCGACGGCATCAGCTCGCAGATCTGAAAGTCGCCCGACGTCGAGGTCGGTTTGAAATCCCCGGCCGTGGGCGCGCCGGGCTTCATGTCCCACATATCGATCGACGGCGGCCCGCCGCCCAGCCACAGCAAAATCGCCGATTTGTGATTCCGGCTCAGCGACTTGGCATTGGCACGCAACGTGCGCGTCAACGCAAAGGCCGGCGCCGCCAACGCCGATGCGCCCGCCAAATGACGCATGAAATGACGGCGGGACATGCCATGGGGAGTTTCGCAGCAGGACATATCAGTGCTCCAATAGCAAACGCCAGAGGTCGTTTTGTTCGTCGATAGTGGCTAGTGGTCTGTCAAAGCTAAAAGATTGGAGTTGGTCAAATCAGCCGCGGGCGCTAGCACGGTTTAATCGGCATCGTGGGCTGGCGCCCGCGGGCCGATCCTATAATCGAGCTGTGACACGGCACTAGTCCGATAGTTGAATGAACACAAACAACGACGAACAACAATCCACGATCAATAACCTAATGAATCAAAATAAATTCATTCGTATTCAATACGGCCCACCAAATATCTTGCAGCGCCGGCCCCGCTCGACCGCCGCGGGCCATTAGCAGTTCGTTGCTGACTGTAAGCTCGCGCCTCGTAGGCAGCCGCGACAAGCCGGCCAGATACAGGTAGCGGATCTTCTGTGCGTTATCCATCTTCGAGTCGGTCGCCACGCGATAGAGCATGCTTCCCGGCTGATTACCGGTCGCCCGACGCATAAGCTCCCCGTTCATCAAGGTGAGTGCCTGGGGAATCGAGCCGTTGAACGTGGTCGACTCGTCGTTCTCGTCGGTGCCGAAGGCCTGCGAGAACTGCCGCAGCCAGCGATCCTTCATTACCTCGCTACGATCTTTCGAAACGGTGTTGTCCGCCGCCGTGGCCACCAGCAGCGAGTCGTACAGCTCCTCCGCCTCCATCTGTCGCAAATAGAACCGGCTGAACATGGGCTTCGCGCCCAGCGACGGATCGTCATCCTGATTCCGCGCCGTAATCTGGCTGCTGAGGCTGTACGGCTCGGAAAGCACGATCCACCGCATTAGCTTCTTCAAGTCGAAGCCCGAGTCACGGAACGACTTGCCTAGATGATCGAGCAGCTCGGGGTTCGACGGCGGATTATGCGGCCCAATGTCGTCGATCGGCTTCGTGAAGCCGTAACCCATGAAGTGAGCCCACATCCGGTTCGCGATCGACCGATCGAATTCCCGCGACGCCAAGATCAGCTTCGCCAGTTCGTTGCGACGATTGATGTCTTTCAGCATCCCGTGGTCGCCGAAATCCTCGCCCTTGGATGCATACAGCGACGCCAGCGAGGTGCCATCGATGAATACCGGGTAGGCCACCTTCAGTTTGCCGTTGCGCAGTTCGTAGTAAATCTCGGCCTTGTTGGGGTCGCCCACTTCGCCCTTGAAATCGACATTTACGATGCGGGCTACTCGCCGCTTCTGTTTTCCTTCGCTGGCATCAAGCTGTTGAACCTTCGTTTGCCGAAAGAATGCGTTCAGCTCCCAGAACTGATTCTGCTTGTATTCATTGAACGGATGGTTGTGGCACTGCGTGCACTGCACCGCCATGCCGAGAAAGATCTGCGCCGTCTTGGCCGTCGCCTGCACACCGTTATCGGCCATCTTATCTGCGAGGAAATTCGCCGCCCCGTTGAAATCCTCATCACCGGGCCGGCAACTTCCGGCCGCCGTGATCAACTCCCTGGCCAGCTGATCGTACGGCTTGTTGTACCGGAGCGACTCGGAGAGATACTTCTCCATCCCCTCGCGGTTCACGAGCGATTTACGCTCGTTGCCGCCCGTGCGCCCGATGAGGATGTTGCTCCAGATAGTGGTCCAATTGCGTGTGTACTCGTCGTTGTACCGATCGCCCAGAAGCTTATCGACCA
>DASZZA010000750.1:0-2767 GCA_035545135.1 Lacipirellulaceae bacterium
CGACGCCGCGGGTTGACTGTGCGATTCATTGCCCCTTTGAAGCAGCGTATCCAACTGATACGGGAAAAACGACAATGCACCGAACGTGAGGCCGAGGCCTTCATTGAAGCAACGGACCGCGGACGCGAGCAGTTTGTACAGCGATACTTCCACCACGACATTACGAATCCCCACTTGTACGATCTCGTCCTCAACTTGGGACACATGCCTCGAGAGGACGCAGTTGACCTGATTGTAAGCGAAGCTAAGCGGCACGAAGAGCGCGTGTTGGCGCAGCAGTCGTGTCCTGTACGGGCTCGTCACTAATTCGAAATCTGGCCACTGGAACTAAAAATCAGTTAGCTGCTTGACCGGCAAAGCCATGCGCAGCGCATTGAGCACAGCCGCCACGTCGATGATTTCCTGCGTGATCGCGCCTGCCACAGGTGGCAGATAGCCGAAGGCTGCGATCAACATTCCGCAAAGGCTCAAACCCATGCCGCCGACCGCGCTCTCGAGCGCGATTCGCCGCATCCGCCGGCCGATGTGCATGAATTCATCGATCTTGTCCAGGCTGCTATCCATGATCACGGCGTCGGCGGCCTCGGCGGTGACGTCGCTGTTTTGGCCGAACGCAATCCCCACAGTCGCGGCCGTCAGCGCGGGCGCGTCATTGATACCATCGCCGAGGAAAACCGTTGGCCCGCCCGCCGTTTCCCGACGAACAATTTCGAGTTTTTGTTCGGGGGACTGTGACGCGTATACCTCATGGATACCAACGCGGTCGGCGAGGTAGCGGACCTCGCTCTCGCGGTCGCCAGAGACCATCATTAAATGGCGAACGCGATGTTTGGGACGGAGGTGAGCGATAAACGGCGGACCTTCGCCGCGCGGCTCATCGCGAAATCGCAGGGTCGCCGCGTAACGTCCATCGATAACGACCATGCATTCCAGTCCGCCTTGTTGCGGCGGGATAGCGGCCGCGGCTGCACCATCGAATTCCGTTAGCCCTTTGCGACCTGTGATCACGACCTCATGGTCCGCCACCCGGCCCCGCAACCCGCGGCCAGGTTGCTCGCTAATCGACGATGCTTCATGAATCGCCAGTTTCCTGTCGGCGGCCGATGTGAGAATGGCCCGCGAAAGTGGGTGCTTGGAATACTGCTCTAAACTTGCGGCCAGACCTAATATATGTGCGGGGGCCATGCCATCCGGCGTCGACACGTCGACGAGCTGTGGTTCGCCGTAGGTTAACGTGCCAGTCTTATCGAAAATCGCTGTGTGACAGTCGTCGATTTGTTCCAAGGCGGCCGGATTCTTGATGATGATCCCCCGTTTTGCAGCCAGCGAAATTGCACCGATGATCGTTACCGGAATGGCGATCAAGAGCGGACAGGGCGTTGCTACGACCAGTACCGCCAGAAAGCGAATTGGATCTCCCGTGGCAAACCAAGCTACGAGCGCGATCGCGATTGACAGCGGCGTGTAGAAGGCGCCGAGCTTGTCACCGAGACGACGCATGCGCGGCCGCTGTTGTTCGGAAGCTCGCATGACTTCGACAATCTTCGCGTACCGCGAGTCGGTCGGTAGCTTGTCTGCGCGAATGGTCAGCGCGCCCTCACCGTTGACGGCGCCCGAGAGAACCAGTGAACCGGGCGTTTTGGAAAGCACGTAGGGCTCGCCCGTGAGGTAGGATTCGTCCATTGCGCTGTGGCCTTCGACGACCATGCCATCGACAGGGCAAACTTCGTGCGGAAAAACGATCAATTCATCGCCGACACGAACGGTGCTAAGTTCGATGTCGACTAATTTACCGTTTTCCCGTCGGTGCACTTTCGACGGCATCCGTCGTGCAAGAGCCTCTAGGGCTTTCGATGCACTGCGAACGGCGTATGACTCCAGCCACTCCCCGCCGGAGAGCATCAGCACGACGAATGATCCGGCGAGATACTCGCGCAGAAAGACGGCCGCCACGATCGAGACGCCTGCCGGCAAGTCGGAACCGAATTCTGCGTGCAGAAGTTTCCGCAGCAACTCCAAAGTAAGGGGCAAGCCACCAACGAGCAGCACGATCCAAAGCGGCCAAAGCTGCGCGTTTTCGCTAGCACCGATGCCGAATCGCAGTACAACGTGCACCAGGATACCGAGGATCGCCATTATGGCGATAATGCCGTAACGGCACTTTGCAACGGACTTCGCCGCATTGATCCAAGCTAATGGGACGTTGTTCACATTAGCTTCCTCTTCGAACCTGCAGCCATTGGTCACGCAAAGCCTGACAAAATCGAATGGCACCTCGACAGGCACAGCCTGACCTACCTTGAACCGTCATCGGGGCTTGCGGTTTCGTATTTCTCCAAAAGCCGATAAAGGGTACGACGACCGATTCCTAATGCGCGGGCCGTGCGGGCTTTGTTGTTTCCGTGCCGGCGATATGTTTCAAGTACGTGATCGCGGGTAAGCGTATCCAGATCGACATCCGATGCCGCCACCGTGGCGGGGCGCAAATGGGCGCTATTCACGATCTCCGGCGGCAGATTCTCGACGCGGATATGATCATCGTTTGCCAGAATCTTGGCGCGATCGAGTGCGTTTTGAAGTTGCCGCACATTGCCGGGCCAACTGTAACGTTGCAGTACGGGGATGACGTCAGGATCGAGATGCCATTCATTGCCTAGCAAGTGTGTGACGAGCAATGGCAGGTCACCTTCGCGCTGACGCAACGGCGGGAGATGAATGGTTAACACGTTGATTCGGTAATACAAATCCTCGCGGAACTGTTTGTCTT
>DASZZA010000751.1:0-4075 GCA_035545135.1 Lacipirellulaceae bacterium
TCACCATTCTCGCGCCGTCCTTCTGGCCGTAGTCGATGTACTTGAGGATCTTGTCGAACTGAGCTTCATCGACTTGCGGGCCTTGCTGCGTTTCCGGATCGAAAGGATCGCCCACTTTGCGATCCTCATTCTTTTCCTTCATGCGGTCAATCAGTTCGTCGTGAACGCGTTCCTCGACAAACAATCGGCTGCCGGCACAACAGCACTGGCCTTGGTTGAAATACAGGCCGAAGTGCGCGCCTTCGATGGCCGCATCGAGGTCGGCATCGGCGAAAATGACATTGGGGCTCTTGCCGCCAAGTTCGAACGTGAGCCGCTTCATCGTTTCGGCCGCGTCGCGCTGAATGATCTTGGCCGTCGCCAGCTCGCCGGTGAACGCGACTTTGTCGATGCCAGGGTGCTTCACGATCGCGGCCCCCGCGGTCGGACCATAGCCGGGGACGACGTTGATCACGCCGTCCGGGATGCCGGCCTTCTGCGCGAGACGGGCCATCCGCAAACAACTGAGCGGCGTTTGTTCGGCAGGCTTCATGACGATCGTGCAACCGGCCGCCAGCGCGGGCCCCCACTTCCACGCGACCATCAGCGCGGGAAAGTTCCACGGAATGATCTGGCCGACGACGCCGACCGGCTCGCGCCGCGTGTAGCAGAAATAGTCGCCGCGGATCGGAATCGTCGAGCCTTGAATCTTGTCCGCCCAGCCGGCGTAGTAGCGGAGGCAATCGATCACGAGCGGGATGTCGGCCGCCCGCGCGTCGCTGATTGGTTTGCCGTTGTCGAGCGTTTCCAGCGCCGCCAACTCATCGGCTTCCTCTTCGATTAAGTCGGCCAGTTTGTACATCAGCGCCCCGCGGTCACGAGCATCCATCGTGGCCCACGGACCGTTTTCAAATGCGTCGCGAGCCGCATCGACCGCCGCATCGACGTCTTCCTTATCTCCCTCCGCCACCTCGCAAATAACTTCTTCGGTCGCGGGGTGAATCGTTTCGAACGTCTTGCCGCTTGCCGAAGGAACCCATTTGCCGCCAATAAAACACTGCGTCTGCCGAACCTGCGGCCGCCGGATCGTTTCAGTAATCGTCGCCATGCTACGAGCCTCCTGTGCGAAAGCGCGAAAGAAAAGAGGGAGCATAGCTCCCGCCTGGGTTTGTCTATGTAATTGTACCGTCGCCTTCCAGCGGTTGTCACCTAGGCACACCGCCACACAATTCGATAGACAGCCACACCAGCAAGTTCAATAATGATCCTGGATAATGGACAGGCCCCGAACTGCGCAGCCCTTCTCTTGATTTTCGCGGCTAGAGATCGTATGCCAACGTCTATTCCAGCCGGCGAGCTTCCCAAATGTCTTCAATCGATGATTGAGGACGCAAAAGCCGCCGTCGCAAATTGCCGCGCATGTGTTCCTCGAACGTGATAATCGTCGTCCAATAGTCTTGGTCGGCCGACGAGTCCATGCGCGCTTTCAGCGCATCATATGCAGCACCTCGTGCCACCTGAAGAACCACGAAGTGATCGGTATCGAGGATGATCACGACTCACCTTGGCGCGTGGCCGCCCGATCTTCCTCGCGAATACGCCGGATTTCACGATGGAGCTCGTCGATTTGAGGATCATCAGCAAACATGCCCACGACCCCTCGCCAAGCACCCTTTGCCGGCCGGTTCCGCAACAGGTCTAATAGCTCCGTGTATCTCGACTCGAGAATCGCTAGACGATCTTCAATTGTCTGCTGAGACATGATCATCACCTCAATAACTTATTCTAACGCAACAAATCCGTAAACTCAAACTTCGCCCCGTCAAACAGCCCGCGATCGCTCAGCTTCAGTGCGGGAATGACGAGCAGCGCCATGAACGACAACGTCATGTACGGCGCGCGAAGCGACGAGCCCCAGGCTTTCACCAACTTATCGAGCTTCGAGTACGCGCGGCCAACCTCCTCGCAGGTGCCGGTCGCCATGAGCCCGGCGACGGGCAGCGGCAAAACCTCGGATACGCGATCGGCGACACACGCGGCCGACAGCCCGCCGCCGGCACTCATCACTAGATCGACAGCAGCCGCAATGTCGGCGTCGCCGGCCCCCACGGCGATCACGTTGTGCGAGTCGTGCGCCACGCTCGACGCCATCGCCCCACGCTTCAGTCCAAAATTCTTAATGAACGCAATCGCAGGCGGAGCCTTGAAGTAGCGGTTGACTACGACAAGCTTGAGAATGTCCAGTTCAAGCTGCGCATGCACCGCTTCATTGATCACCTGAACCGGAAACTGCAATCGGTTGGTGATGAGCTGGCCATCGAGCGCCTCGATAACCTGCAGCTTCATTCGAGAATCTGCGGGCGCCGAAACCTCAATTTCCTCCGGCGTCACGGTGCTTGCGACGAAATTGTTGATGGCCTTTGGCTCGACGCGTGGGATCGTAGTCACCCCATTTTCGGCAACAACTCGGCCGTCGATCCACGTCCGCAATACCTGCAAATTCTGGAGCGAATCGACCTCGATGAAATCGGCCGGATCGCCCACCCGAAGTAGGCCGACAGGCAATTGGTAATGCTCGACCGGCGTGATGCAGGCGGCCCGCAGCGCATCATACAAGTCGATGCCACGTTCGACGGCCCGGCGCACCAGAACGTTGATGTGTCCCTCCAAAAGTTCATCCGGGTGCTTGTCGTCGCTGCATAGCATCGTCCGGCCCGGATATTCGCCCAGCAGCGTGTAGAGCGCATCGAAGTTGCGGGCCGCGGAGCCTTCGCGGATCGAAATTTTGCAACCGGCCGCCAGTTTATCGAGTGCTTCTTCTTTAGTGAAACATTCGTGATCGGTCGTGATGCCAGCCCCGACGTAACGGGCCGCGTCGGCGCCTCGAAGCCCCGGGGCATGACCATCGACCGGTTTGCCGCGGTCGTGTGCGGCCTTCACTTTCGCCAGGCAAGCCGGATCGCCGTGCAGTATGCCGGGGAAGTTCATCATCTCGCTGAGATAGAGGATTCGCGGATCGTCGAGCAGCTCTTCGACCTCCGCCACACTGATTTCAGCGCCGGCCGTTTCGAATGTTGTCGCGGGCACGCACGAGGGCGCACCAAAGAAGAACTTGAACGGCACCTGTGCCGCGTTTTCGAGCATGTATCGAACACCCGGCACGCCGAGCACGTTTCCAATCTCGTGCGGGTCACTCACCGTTGCCACGGTGCCGTGTACGACCGCTGCCCGCGCAAACTCGCTCGGCACGAGCATCGAACTTTCGATATGCACATGGGCATCGATGAAGCCCGGTAGTAGATAAGTTGCGGGCCTCGCCGCCGATTCGGAAATCTCCGCAATTCGGCCATTTTCGACAACTACATCCGCAGGGTAGGTACAGCGCCCAAGAAAATCAACAAGGTTGGCGGTTACAGTGAATTTGCTAGCAGGCATGATTTGATGTCGGATATGGATGTCGGATTTCGAATTCGGGCATTATTCAATCCGCAATCCAAAATCCGCAATCCGCAATAGATTGCCGAGACTAGTAAATCGCGATCGCGATCCCATGAAAGCACTGCTCGCACTTGAGTTTAACGATTTCGCAAACTTTTCCAAAAGTGGGGCGCGGCGGCGGCCGATAATCGAGTGTCAGGTATTGATCCAAGGGGGGATCCCCGGCTTGCAGTGTTGTCGTTGAGCGACACGAGCAGACCGGCCGCAACGAGAATTCTTGCTCCCCCCGAAGGATCGACCGATGTTCGACGCCCGCCAGACCGCTCGGTGCCTCTCGACTTTCGTAGCGCTTCTGTTCAGCGCAGGCTATGTCGGCCATGCGGCCGCTCAGTCGGCCGCTATCCCCAACGACCAGTGGCGCGCCGCCGGTAGTTCGCAGTACGAAGGCAGTAGTGCGCAGTCAACGAGCGACGCCGATTCCGATCAAAATCGCAATCAGAACTGGCAGCTTCCCAACGGGCAGTCCAGCAGCAACCCAGCTCAACCGACCAGCGAAACATCCAATCCGCTTCGCCACACTGATCGTGCCAAGCAAGCACCCGCCGCCCGCGAGCCGCTTCCATTCAATGCGCCGACAAATGCCGGGCCACTCAAGGCT
>DASZZA010000752.1:0-4195 GCA_035545135.1 Lacipirellulaceae bacterium
CGGTTCGCTTTCGAGCACGGCCTTGATGTCGTCCATGTGAATGCGGCCCCGTGCAAGATCCCTTCGGTACGCCGCTTCCGGCATATAGGGTTCTGTACCGAACAGTTGCGACGCTTCGATTACGGCGCGCTCAAACCGCAGGTGCTCGAAAGCGTGGAGCGTGTTGTGGTGAATAAAGACGCCGATTGGGCCCTGCGCGGGAAGCAGATGGGCGATGTGGTCAACCGCTTGCCGGAGCTTCTGCTCCCGGCTCGCGCATAACGGACCTTCGGCCTGTGCGCTTTTCCGCCGCGACGGCGCGGAATGGTCCTGGCCATTCATCGAGGCGTGGTGGTGCGGGCTTTCTGCTCCTGCCTTGCGGCTTCCTTCAGCATGCTCACCGCGCCGCTGAGCTGGGAGTAAAAGTAACGGCGAAGGATATCGAGGACTTCGATCAGCGCATGGTCGCGGATTGAGTAGAAAACCTGATTACCGGCCTTTCTACTGACAACGATCTGTTTGGCGCGGAGGACCGATAGATGCTGTGAGACGTTGGCTTGTTCGATCCCGAGCTTTTCGATCAGCTTTCCGGCCGGCAACTCGCCATCGCGCAGCAGCTCGACGATGGCAATCCGGGTTGGATTGGCGAGGCCCTGAAAAATCTCACTCTTGAACCGCCGCAGCGCGTCACTCATCCTGATACAGTATATTCGAAATACCGAATATTCACAAGTAATGGTTTGCGGCCCCACCGGAGCGGCTCCCGGTTCTCGCTGTTACGGACGCAGCAGCGTCTTGATCGCGCGCCGTTCGTCCATTGCCCGGTAGCCCTCTGCGACTTGATCGAGCGGCAGCGCCAGATCGAAGACCTTGCCGGGGTTGATCGTTCCATGCAGAACAAGGTCGATCAGTTCGGGCAGGTACCGGCGGACCGGGGCAGGGCCGCCGTGCATGTGAACGTGGGTGTAGAACAATTCTTCGCCGCGGAGTTCGACGCCATGCGGCACGCCGACATAGCTGATGTGCCCTCCGGGTCTCGTCGACTGGATGGCCTGCGCCATCGACTCCTGCGTGCCGACGCACTCCAGCACCGAGTCTGCGCCTATCCCTTTGGTTAGGTCCTTGATGCGTGCGATACCTTCTTCACCGCGCTCACTCACAATGTCCGTGGCGCCGAACTCTCGTGCGAGTTTCTGGCGCGCGGCTTGGCGGCTCATGGCGATAATCCGCGCCGCTCCCATCTGCCTCGCCGAGAGCACGCCGAGCAAACCGACCGCCCCGTCGCCGACAACCACGACCGTACCGCCCTGCCTCACGTTGGCAGCGTCAGCGGCGAACCAGCCTGTGCCGAGAACGTCGGAGCACGCGAGCAGGCCCGGCACAAGGTCGTCGTTCGGCGCGCCTCCCGGCGTCGGCACGAGCGTCCCATCGGCCTGTGGCACACGCAGGAAGGGCGCTTGCGCCCGCAGCATGAACTCGCGGTGCACGCAGGAGGACTGATAACCGTACCGGCAATGCGCGCAGGTATTGTCGGAGGTCGCAAAAGAGCCGACCACGAATTGTCCTCGCTTGACCGATTGGACCGCGCTGCCAACTTCTTCGACGAATCCGCAATACTCGTGCCCCATCGGCGTCGGACCGTCGATCGGCTGCAGGCCGCGGTACGGCCAGAGGTCCGAGCCGCAGACGCAAGTCGCCGAGAGGCGGAGGATCGCGTCTGTCGGTTCGACAATCTTGGGGTCGTCACGCTCTTCAAAGCGGATGTCACGCGCTCCGTATAGAACTGCTCCTCGCATAACTGTTAGGTCCTTTCTTCCTGGACTGGTTGTTCAAGGGCGCCGGTACTGCCCGTCGCTGACATGCTCCATCCACTCGACGACTTTTCCGTCGAGTTGCTCCTGAAGCGCGATGTGCGTCATGCGGGTTGTGGGTGTCGCGCCGTGCCAGTGCTTGACCCCCGGAGGAATTCGGACGACGTCGCCTTCCCGGAAGTCTTCAATTGGGCCACCCTGCTGCTGCACCCAGCCGGTTCCCGCAGTGACGATGAGCGTCTGGCCCAAGGGGTGCGTGTGCCAGGCCGTCCGCGCGCCGGGCTCGAATGTTACACGCGCCCCAGCCATCCGTGACGGCTCTTCAACCTGGAGGAGCGGGTCCACGCGGACAGATCCGGTAAAGTACTCGGACTGTCCCTCCCTCGACGGCTGCGACCCGCTCCGGGCGATATGGATGTTCGTCACTTCCCCTTCGTTTATGAGTCTTCGATCCCGTCGCATTGGACCTCTTTTCATCCCTCAATTCCAAGGTATGCTCGGAGGCGGGTTTTGAGTAGTATGTATTAAAAATAAAGCCTTGTGAGCAGGATTCACCAATGGGACGCAACGATCTCAGCACCCTGGCCGCTTTTCTCGCCGTAGCCGAGGAACGCAGCTTCACCCGCGCCGCCAAGCGGCTCGGCGTTTCCCCCTCGGCGATGAGTCATGCGATGCGTGGTCTGGAGGAAGATATCGGTGTGCGTCTGCTCTCGCGTACAACGCGCAGCGTATCCCCCACCGAAGCGGGAGAGCGGCTCCTTGCGCGCTTGCGCCCGGCGCTCGCCGAGGTTCAGGACGCCATAGACCAGCTCTCCGGGTTACGCGACAAGCCCGCAGGCCGCGTGCGGCTGCTCATACCGCGGCTTGCCGGAACTACCGTACTCGGGCCGAAGCTGGCGAAGTTCACCCGCGATTATCCCGACGTCATTCTCGATATCACGGCTGACGATAGCCGGCTCGATATCGTGGCCGGTGGCTTCGACGCAGGAATTCACTTCGGCGAATACATCCAAAAGGACATGATCGCCGTCCGGGTGTCGAAGGACCACCGGGCGGCAATCGTGGGCGCGCCCTCGTATTTTAAGTCGCACCCCAAGCCTAAAACGCCGCACGATTTACTCAAGCATCGCTGCATCAATTTCCGCCATGGAACGGCCGGCGTTTACCGGTGGGAATTCGACAAAGGAAAGAAATCCCTGTCGGTTGCGGTGAACGGACCTCTGATCGTTGATGATGTGGAGACTGTAATCCGCGCGGCGATTGATGGCGTCGGCCTTGCCTTCGTGTCGGACGAGCGCGTTGCACCGGAACTCGCGAGTGGGGAACTGATCCGCGTGTTGGAGGACTGGTGTCAACCGTTCCCTGGATTCTTCGTCTACTACCCGAGCCGCCGGCAGCAGCCTGCCGCACTGACGGCCTTGATCAATACGCTCCGTTTGTGACCGGTGCTCAACAGAAAGACGGCACTTCTCTGTTATCTGGTTTCACCCGGGCGATAGCCTGCTTCAGCAGTTGCAATGGGGATTCTATTTCCTGGTTTTGCCAGGAAGTGCTCTACTGCCGGAATCACTCTCTCGTGTTCGGAGAACAGAGCAAAATGCCCCGCGTCGGGGATCACCGCAAGTTCTGCGTTGGGAATTCGCCGGAAGGCATCGATGGCGTGTTCCAGGCGAACAAAATCGTGATCGCCGAGTGCGATGAGAACGGGCGCTTGGATTGAAGCCAGTTCCTCGTCCGAGAATCCTTTCCACCCGATGCGTAAAACCTTGCCACAAAATATTTGCCAGTAGTCAGGGCTTGGAGCTACTCTTTTGTAGGCCTCCCTCTGAAACTGGAAGCATCTGGAATCAGGCGTGGGCGGGTGGTCAAACCGAAGCATCTCAACATTGTGCGCCGCTTGCGGAGGGCCGAAAGTCGCTCCGTATGTAGCCACGCGGCCGACAAGCTCAGGGTGGCGAAGCGCGAGCATAGTGGCTATCACTCCGCCGTAGCTCTCACCAAAGAAATCCGCCTTGGCGATTCCAAGATATTTCAACAGGCCGGCTACGTCTTCGGCATTTTGCTCCAATGTGATCGGACGTTCTGGAATATCCGCCGTGTGACCATGCCCTTGGAAATCGACAGTGATTACTGAATGGCTTTGAGTCAATGCAGCAAATGATTTCAAACCTGCGAATCCAAATACTGGCGGGAGGTAGACCAGCGGATTACCGGTTCCCTCGATTTCGTAATACATCTCGAGACCGTTGATAGGCGCGTATCCGCGAGTCTCCGGCATGGTGCCGCTGAGTGAATTCATACGAGTTCCTTTCCCGCCGGACATTGTTCGGCAAAGATGCTTAAGAAGTAGTTCCAACCTTTCTCATGGCTTCTTCCGCCATCCGTGTCGGGGAGCGCCGAATGAA
>DASZZA010000753.1:0-4645 GCA_035545135.1 Lacipirellulaceae bacterium
GGAGAGGGGGTTTTGTAGGGTCTCTAAGAGGGAGCTGGCAAAAACCAATGGTGGGAGGGCGAAACTCCTGCAGAGCCGCATCTTTCTCAACCGCATTTGGCTTGGCAGGAGCCTCGCCCTCTCGCGGTGCATCGGCGTCGGAGACGCCTCCCCACAATACGACTTTTTTGTGCAACGCCCGCACGCCCTGTAATATTCAGCCGCATCGATTCACTTGAATGCCGAGTTCTTGGGCCAATACGGCTTTCGCTTGCAGCGTAAAATCAGCCGAGACGGCGTCGCTGCCGTAGACGACTTGGACATGATTGCTTTTGTGTTTTGCCATGAGCGCATCGCGCGAAACTCCGTGGAGCACGGCGTGCATGATCGGCCACTGGGAAGTGGTCGCGTTCCAGCGACGCTCGGTTTCTTCGCGAGGCAGCTCGACGACATGGCCGCGGCCACAGTCCATGTGGAGCGAGTCGTTCTCGATGTAAATCCGCGACCAGACAATTTCGCCAGGTTTGGAAATGCCGCGAAGCGTGCTACCGCCATTGGGAAAATACATGGCCGGTTGCCGCAGTCCTTCGGCACCGGCCCAGCCATCGATGAAATGGGCAGGCGGCGCCGCGCCGCTGATTTCGAACACCCAAACGTAATCCTTCACGGTACCTGAACGGTCCCAGTCGCCCCAACGAACATCGTGCAGCGTTGTCTCGACAGGTTGGCTCGACGCGCGCTGGACACGGTAAGTCAGCAAGGCGTCCAAGCCGGCGCATTCATCAACTTCGTTGAAGTGCACCAACGGTTGTCCTTCGAAAAGGATTCGGCTGCCATCGCGGCAGCGCACCGGTGGGCGATCTGAATTGTTCAGCGTCCCTTCGACCAAATCGCTCGCGGGCAACAAATCCTTTAGCCCTTGTTGATACTGAATGCCAATCAAATCGCAACCAAAATCGTCAGCGATTCGCATAGCCGCAATGTACATCTTGCATTGCAGGAGAATTTGGTCGCCCGTTAGGTCCGTTTCATGATTGGGGCCGGTGTGGAATCGCATGCCGCGGTCTTCGATCCAGCGGCGAACGGCAGCCGCTTCGTCATCGGGCACCTGCATCGTCTCGTAGTACAGCGCCGATTGACTTAATCGCTCTTTGAAAACGCCCGTTCGATGCAGCAAGTGATCGGGGATAATCGCGTTGAACATCCCCATACAGCCTTCATCGAAGACGCCCATAATCGCTTTCGCTTGGAGCAGCTCTCGCGCAAGCTGTCGGCCCACCTTTTCGGCAGCCGGGTGAATGCCCGATCGATCGAACGGCACGGCGTGACTCACGTCGTGGGAGCAGCGGCCGATTTCCAGCCACTGGCGCAACCGAGATGTAAAATACACGTCGGTAAAGTCTTCGCTCCACAGCGACGAATAGGCGATGCCGGCCTTGGTCAGCGACCCGTTGAGATTCAGCATGCCGACCAAGCCAGGCCAGGTGCCGGACCAGTTGGCAACGGTAAGAATCGGTCCGCGATGGGTAGTAAGTCCCGGTAGTACATGGTGGGAGTACTGCCAGACAGCTTCGGCGACGATGAGCGGCGCATCGGCAGGAATTCGTTTGAACACTTCCATACCTTCGCGCTGCGAGGCAATGAAGCCGTGCCGTAGGTCGGATTTGTACGGATGTGCTCGTACCAGTTGAAATCCTGCAGCCGCGACGGCAGCCGACAGTTTTTGCTCCATTTCCTGCTGAGCGGGCCAGCAGTTCTGGTTGGCCGACAGCCGCAGGTCGCCACTGGCGACGAGTTGAATTGAACGATTTTGCGCCATGTCCGGATAACTTTATGAAATGAACAGGGTATCAGCCGATTTGCCGATATGGCCATTTTTGTCCTTCGACGCCGGCGGGCACAAGATAGTCCAAGGCGCATCAACGAGGCGGGACAACCGAAGCTGTAGCTTAGCGGTCGTACTTGAATCCGCGTAGTTACTTTTTTGGGAACTCTAACATAACCGATTTTAAGGCACCCTCACCCCAGCCTTCTCCCAGCGGGAGATGGGATTTTGTTCTATCGCAGCGGTGGGGGCGACAGCTTCGCAGGCGAACCGGGAGAGGGCGCAGGGCCGGGATAAGTTACCCGGCCTCCCGCAATCGTCGCGAAAGGCGGGAGCATGTGCTCGCGGATGCTAGTTGGGCCGATGATGTCGTGGACTGCCCAGCCGCCCGCGACGAATTGATCGGCGATGAGGCGACGATGGCAGCGCCAGGGCAAGGCTTCGGCGCACATGATGGCAGTGCGATGCATTTGAGCCAATGCGGTTAGTTGGGCAAAGGCGGCGTCGAATTCGTCTGTCAGCATGTAATCGGCGTAGGCGGCAAATGCGGCGACCCGCCAGGCGTTGTTGGGCGATGCGTTGTTACGTTCGGTCCGGCGGCCGCCCAGGGCGGGGAAGTGTTTATACAGAATGCCGATTTCTTCGAGTGCCCTGGCGAGTGTATCGCGTGAAAACTGAGGATATCGCCGCGAGCCGGGAAAGCGGCGGACATCAGCGAGAGCTTTCATTCCATTCTCGGTAAGGAGCGCAAGGAACTCCGCGAGCGAGCGGTTGGAATGACCAATGGTAAAGAGGAGGAACATACAGATAAGTGGGAGAAGTAGAGCGTCGGACTTTATTATACGGTCGAAAGATAGGAGGCGATTACTTGTCGGGATGCGCAAACATGGCACAGTGTTTGCAGTTTAAGAAAAGGCAGTGCGCGCAGTCGCGGTGCGGTTGGCGGCCGCTCTGCTAATCTCAACGCAATTCCTGGCGGAGAAAGATGTTACGGGCGTGATGGCGCGAGTTCTTAGTTAAGGAGAATGATCATGTTTAGGCGTTTTAAGAGGTCGGTTACATTGGCTGGATTGTCGGCGGGAATGATGTACCTCTTCGACCCCGATATGGGCCATCGGAGGCGGATAATACTGCGAGACAAGTGGTACCATGCGCTGAACAGGATTGGCAGTGCGATCGACGTGACGATCCGGGATTTGGAAAACCGTGTGAGCGGAGCGGCTTGTGAGTTTCAGCACATGTTTGATACCGGCAAGGCTCCGGATGATGTCGTGAAGGCGCGGGTGCGGACGAAGTTGGGGCGCTATACGTCGCATCCGAGGGCGATCGACGTGAAAGTGCATGACAGGAATGTTACGCTGAGCGGGCCGATTCGCGCCGATGAAGTGCAGGAAGTCATTATGGCCGTCAGGGCAGTCGCCGGCGTGCGACAGGTGGAAAACAAGCTTGAGGTCCATGATCGGACGGAAAATGTGTCGGCACTGCAAGGCGGCCGGCGGCCGGGGGGCGAGCCCAACGAATGGATGCAGGAAAACTGGTCGCCGGCGACGCGGCTCGTCGCGTGTGCGTTGGGTGGCGTTGCGATGCTCAATTGTTTAGCGAAACGGACATTGCCGGCCGCTTTGTTCGGCACCGGCGGATTTTTCTTGACGCTTCGCGCGTTGAGCAATCGGCCACTGATGGAAACCGCCGAAGACGAGGCGCGGCGACGGCGCGAACGCGAAACCGGGTGGTCAAGCGGCCAAAGGCCGGAGGGTGTGCCGGCGGGGTCAAACGTGCCGCAAAGCTATGATGAGGGCGAGCAGTCGCACATCCGCCCGTTCGGCGAGCGAGAACGCGAAAGCCACGAAGACGCCATCGTCGACGAGGCTTCGATGGAGTCATTCCCGGCAAGTGATGCGCCGGGGTATTGAGCTAGCCGCCGCGAGACGTATTAGCAGGCAATTGAAACCTGTAGCTGGGAGACTTTGCCGGGGCACATTCGAAGAGCCCCCGAACTCAGAGAGGCCAGCTACAATTTTCATCAAACGGCTGGGGCGTTAATCGATGGCCGGCGCGCCTTGGATCAGTTTGATGAACTCATCATTCGACTTGAACTTGTTGAGCTTTGTGGTGAGCTGTTCCATCGCATCGACGTGATGCATGGTTGAGAGCGTGCGGCGGAGCATCGTGGCTGCGTGCAAGGTTTGCGGCGGCAGCAGCTTCTCTTCGCGGCGGGTGCCCGATTGCTCGATATCGATCGCCGGCCAAATGCGGCGATCGGACAGCTTGCGGTCGAGCACGAGCTCCATGTTGCCGGTTCCTTTGAACTCCTGAAAGATCAGGTCGTCCATGCGACTGCCGGTGTCGATTAGCGCGGTGCCGACGACGGTAAGCGACCCGCCTTCTTCGAAGGCGCGAGCCGTGGCGAACAGCTTTTTGGGAATGTCCATCGCTTTGATGTCGACGCCGCCGCTCATGGTGCGGCCTGTGTTGCCGACCCACTTGTTGAAGGCCCGAGCCAAGCGCGTAATCGAATCGAGCAACATGAAGACGTCCTTGCCCATTTCGGCAAGGCGCTTGCAGCGTTCGACCGTTAGTTGGGCAAGGCGGACGTGACTCTCGACATCGCGGTCGAGGCTCGATGCAAAGACTTCGCCCTTGATGATTCGCTGCATGTCGGTCACTTCTTCCGGCCGCTCATCCACCAGCAGCACGATCATCACGATATCCGGGTAATTGGTCGTAATGCCGTTGCTAATATGCTGGATAAGGATTGTCTTGCCAGTGCGGGGCGGAGCAACAATCAGCGCGCGTTGACCTTTTCCCAACGGAGTGAGCAGATCCATTACGCGCGTCGTG
>DASZZA010000754.1:0-5458 GCA_035545135.1 Lacipirellulaceae bacterium
CATTTGCACAATTCCATGCCCGGAAAATTTTCGGTCGGCGAAGAAGGCGAAGAGTTTATTAAGAACACGTTCTTCAAAAAGCTGGAAACGGGTACGGTCAAGTTACCCGACGGTCCCGACGGCAAACTCATTGATGTTCCAATTGCGGATTTAGGCATCTCGCGTCCGGTTGTCGTCACGCATTTGAAAACGCAAACGGTGACCTACTATCCCGAATCGAGCGACACTACGACCAATGGCCCGGCAAGCACGATGATGATGCCCTCAGGACCTGGGGGTGTGCCGGGTGGAGCTGCAGAGGCCGGCGATCAGCCGAAAAAGCTTACGCTGCGTAAATATCGTTTTTGGATACAGTTCTGCTGGCAGCCGGTGCCGCGGGAACAACGGCTGCAAAAGGCGGCGCAAAAGAAGGCGGCCGCTCCGAATACCGCGGCCGCAGGCGGCGAAGCGGTTCCACCCAGCTCTTAGGAGTAAGCCATTTATGGATCAATTGCGCACCGCGCTCGTTTGGCTGCAACGTCAACACTTCTGGGTGTTATCGGGACTCGTTGCGCTAATTGCGCTCGGTTGCTGGGCGAAAGCTTCAAGCCAACTGAACACGCTCTTTAAGAAGAATCAAACGACGATCATTGCAGATTTCGACAGTGTAAAAAAAGTCCAAAGCGAAGCGTTCCATCCGAACGACGACGTCAACGTGAAACAAGAGGCTGAGACAACGAAGCAAGAGAAATCTGTAGCTAAACTCTGGCAGCAGCTTTATGACCGGCAACGCTCCCACGTCCTCACTTGGCCTGAGCAGTTGAGCAAGGACTTTCGTGATTACGTCGAGAAACTACAGTTTGGCGACGAGATAGAACCCAAGTGGCGCAGCCACTATCAGAACTACGTCGAGGGACACTTTCCGGAGTTGCCAAAACAGATCGATGCTCGGCCGCTCGATATAACTGCGAATATCAGTCCGGCGGGCGGCCCTAGTGGATACTCGCGTGGTAGTTTCTACGGCGGTCTCGAAGGTCCCGGCGCTGCATCGCCCGGTTCGAGCGACCTGCAGGACGAAGGTGATTACATCTGTGAGTGGGATGCAGCCGATCAAGCAAAGATCCGCAGCGAGTTGAACTTTCTCACCAGGCCTTCGAGTTTACAGATTTGGGTCACGCAGGAAGACTTGTGGGTGTACCACACGCTGCTCGATGTCATTGCCAAAACAAATCAGGCAGCCCACGCCTCGCGTATGTCGAACGCGGCCGTGAAGAGCGTTGCCGAATTGTCGGTTGGCTGGCCTGCCGCCAAATACAATCGCACAGCGAATCGGCTCTCTTTCGAACCTCCGGCGCCGGCGGCGGGCACCGGACCTGGAAATCCGGGCCTGGAAGGCGCGGCTGCCCCGCCAGGCGGCCCACCTACGCAAGAATTCTCGCCGGACCGCATGAGCCCCGGCGCCGGTGGCCAGATGACGGAAGAGCAAGAACGCGCGGCACTGCTCTCCGGACGCTATCTCGGTCCTGACGGCAAGCCGATCCCGTTTGGCGCCGCGGGCGGCGCCACGCCTGGCGTACCGGCAGAAACGTCTGCAGCCCCTGCGCAGCCACTGGATCTCACCGTTTTTGGGCAGGAATACAAGCGATTGCCGGTGAGAATGGTATTGTGGATGAACGAGCGATGGCTGCCGTACTTAATTGCCACTTGCGCCAACGAATCATTGCAAATTGAAGTGCAAGAAGTCCGCATTAACACGGCCGACGAAGGCGGCGCAGGTGGTGGACCGGGCGGGGGAAGCTATCGCGGCCCAAGCCCCGGTGGCGCAGGCGCAAGCTCGATTCCCGACGAGGCCGCCGAACAACCGTTCCCAACTCAACCAGAATTGGTCAAGGTTGTCATTCAAGGCACGATTTACATCTTCAACAAGCCAAACAAAACGATTCTGCAGACGCCAGGAGCGCAGCCAGTCGCAACTACCGGCGGATGAAAGTTGCGGAAAGTTCTCACGCAACGAGGCGGAGAAGAATATGAAATCTGCTAACAAAAATGCGGTACAGCGCGGCCAATGGCTGCCCGTCGTCGGTATTTTTTTCCCGGCGGTCTCCGCGCCTCAGCGTGAAACTCGTCGGTTCAAATAGATAGGAGTCCGCAATGGCAAACAATCTGAAAGGCCAAAACGGCGTCGTCGGATTGCTGCTGCTTCACGGCGAAAAGATCGGCATCGCGATCGTCGGACTCATTGCGGTCTGGTTCGTTTACTCCTCGCTCAATTTGCCGCACCTTGATGAATCTCACCAGGCAGCAGAGCTGCAAAAGAAGATCAGCCAGACGAATACCGAGATCCAAAGCTTTACCTGGGACAAGGCGACCACTGAATTTCCCGAAAAAGTCAAAAAAGCGATTCCCATCGAAGCGAAGGGCGACCTCACCGTAAACCCAGCCGACTATGTGAACACGGACACCAAAGGAAAGCCAACTTTCGGCCTGGACAATCTCGTGATCGCGCCGATGACCCGCCGGGCTGATCCAAAGCTTTTGAACGCCGAGGACGTGCGCGCCATCGGTGGCTCCGGCCCGCTCGCCTTCATCGACGAAAACTTTAAAAAGCAGCGAGAAACCCGGCTGGCCGCCGAAGCGGAGCAGAAACGCATCAAGGAAGATAACGAAAGAAAGCGACAAGAGAAGCTGCAAAACCAGAATGCCGGGCGACCCGGTGGCCGGCGTGGCGGCCCCGAAGGCCCCGGCGCGGCCACAACCGAGATGTTCGACCCAGACCATCCGAAACGCCGGCCGTTGGAAGGCCCAATTCGCGCGGCTGGTGTTCCTTTGGAAGGCGGTGAACGAATCGAGCAGGCCTATTGGGCTTGCGTCGTCGCCAAGGTTCCGATTCGTCAGCAAGCCAATATCTATGAAGACGCGTTCAAAGATGCCCGCGGTTACGATTTGGGTCGCGACTTCCCAACGTATATGGGATTCTACGTCGAACGAGCGGAGGTCCTGCCCGGCAAGCCGTTGGAATGGAAGCCAGTGCCCCTTTATGACGGCGAAAAGAAGGGGACGCTCAGCCAGCCGCTGACGTCGCCGCCTAATCATGTAATCGCTCAAGATGCGTTCACTAAGCTGCTCAATGCGGCGCAACAGTTCTGGGCCGGCGGCATTTCGCCCGACGTAGTCGACGAGCGATTTTGCGAGTTCCCGCTGACGCTTCCGTTGCCGCCGCTGGTCGGGCGTGACTGGGGCAAGGATGCAACTCATCCCGACATTCCGCTAGCGGTTGATACGCCACCGCTCGACACGGAAACTCCGCAAACTGTTGCGCAAGCAAGCGATCAGCAACCCGCCGGCAACGGTTCACCGTTTGGACCGCCCCCCAACGCCACCCAATCTGCCCCCGGCTATTCCATGAGCGGCCCCAGGCCCGGAAGGGAATTCCCCGGTGCTTCGCGCCGAGCGATTGGTCCCGGCTATGGCCCCCAGATAGGCCCAGGCGGATTTGGGCCCGGAATGCCGGGACCCGGTGGACGCGGCCCCGGTGCCGGTCCGGAAGGCGGCGCGATTCGATCCAGTACCGGCAGCGTGGCAGGTCACCACGTCGCGCTCACAAAGGGCGTCGATTACTATCTGCTGCGGTTTTTTGATTTCACGGTCGAACCAGGCAAGAAGTACAAGTACCGTGTCAAACTCGTTCTCCAGGATCCCAACTACAATCTGAGTCAAGACATGCTTGCGCCTGCCGTCCTCAACCGTCAGGATAAGGAAGCGCGCGAAGCAAGGGCACACAACCTTTCGAAGCCGTGGTACCGGATGGTCGAGACTTGGAGCGATCCCAGCCCTACGGTCGGCATTCCGCTCGCCGGCAGCATTCGATTAGTCGATGCATCCGTTCCGCCGGCTGAGAAATATAACGACGAGCCATTCGTCCGGCTGCTCGTTACCTCGGTCGACTTTGATGACAGGAACAATCCGGTCCAAGCCTCAGTGGATACTAGCGAGTCTCCTAAGAAGGATTTTCGCCGCGGCTACGTTGCCAATTTGGTGGAGGATGCCGAATACCTCGTCGATGGCAATACCGCGATCGACACGTATCCCAACTTCAAATTCCTGACGGGTATGACTATTCTCGACATCGATGGCGGCAGCCAATTAACCCGCGATATGACGTATCCAGCACGGATTCTCGTCATGGGACCCGCTGGCCAGTTTTATGTCCGCAACGAAATCGACGACAAGCCGTCCGTCAACTACCATCGTCTCCTGTTCGAAAAGTCCAACGACAAAAACCGCGGCCCCGGCGGCGGTCCCGGGTATGGACCTGCAGGCCGCCGGCCACGCCGCTAGCGTGCCGAAACAGCAGCTTGTGCGACCGGCTCCTTGCTCAACGCCACATTCTTCTGCGGTCGCATAAACCGATCCCAGGCGAGCAGCCGCCTTGTGGAAGCGAAGCTGCTTTCCGCTCAGTGCATGCGCCAGCGTCGCTGCGACTATTGGCTCTTCTCACGCGCATGACAAAGCGGTCTTGACCGTCTGCTCGCGCCGCACTATTTTCCCGCTCCTCATCTGCCAGGGACCGACTGCGATTGTATGTTTCGCCGACTCGTCTTGTCGAATCGATACCATCGCACTGCCGTCTGGTTCCAATACTTATCCGAACTCGACGCGTCTCAGCACCGGGAAAACGTGGTTACGCAACATGTGAGCGCACGCGGCCAGTCGCGCCCAAAGAACGCTTGTGTGTTGCCGCCAAAGGAACCGGCGCTAGAAGGAGAAGCGAGTTGAGCACAAAACGTAAGCGAACCATCCTGTTAATCGCCTTCGCACAAGTGGTGTCGATCGCCGCCTGTCGAGAGCTTTGCGCCCAATCGGCAGCCGACGACCCTGCGTCGCAACCCCCGGCACGCCCGGTCATTCAAAAGCCGCTGACGCGCGAAGACGCGGAGCTCATGCTGCGCGAAGCCCACGGAATGATCGAGCAAGGCCGGCTCGACGAGGCAAACAAGTTGATCTCGCGCGTCGAGCACGCACACGTTCAATTTCCGTTCTTCCACTTGGGCCCGACGGCTGCCTCGCTACGCAAGGAGCTGTCTCATGCTCAACGATTGCGCGCCGCAAGCAAAGCGCTGTCCCACGATCAATCGACAGGCTCGAAGCGCTATTTGCCATTTTCGCGCAATACGGGCGGCGCGGCGAGCACACCGTCCGACCCGTTTTTGGCGCACAATCAAAACAGCGAACATGCGTCGTCTACCTTGGGCGCCTCACCTAACGGTGATCCCGCCACGTCGGGGCACCGCTTAGCCACTGTTGCGGCGCCAACGACATTGGCATTGGATTCACAAGCGCACGGTCGTCAAACGATCGACAACCCATTTGCATCGGCCGGAACGTCGCTCAGCCTCCCCGCTTCAAAGGCGGCGGGCGAATCGACGATGCCTGGATCATCGTTCGATTATCCGCTGCCTCACTTGGCAAGCGAAGACCA
>DASZZA010000755.1:0-18017 GCA_035545135.1 Lacipirellulaceae bacterium
AGGGCCTCCGCAGCTGCCGAAATGCAGGAATCCCCGTGCCCAAGGAGATCATCGACAAAGCCGTGCAGTACATCAAGAATTGCACGCTGCCCGAAGGCGGCGTCCAGTACAGCTCCAAAGGCGGTGGTGGCCGGCCCGCCATCACCGCCGCGGCCATCGCCTGCCTGTTCAACGCCGGCCAATACGACAATAACTATGTCCCGCGGATGCTGAAATATTGCGAACAAAATCTGACGTCCGACAACCGCAGCAGCTACGGCCATTGGCACTACGCCCACTTTTATTACTCCCAGGTGCAGTACCGCGAAGGCGGCGAACGCTGGGAGCGGTACCGCAACGAAATCCGCGCCAAACTCCTCCGCGAAGCCCAGGAAGTGAAAATCGGCGATAAGACGGGCGTCGAGTGGACGCAAGGCTACATCGGCCCCATTTATACGACGGCTCTTAATTTAATCATCCTCCAACTAGACAACGCCTGTCTGCCGATTTACCAACGATAGCCTCCGCTGACTAGGTGAGTGCGTGAGTAGGTAACTCTTACCACCGTACTCACTTACTAACTTACTAACTTACTAACTTACTCACTTACTCACTCTCTCCGATCCACTATGCACGACGACCACAACGGTTCCATCGCCCGTCTCGGCGCCGCTATCGAGCAAATCAAAGCACAACTTTCGCGCGTCATTGTCGGCCAGCACGACGTAATCGAGCAGATGCTCATTGCACTTTTCGCCCGCGGACATTGCTTGCTCGAAGGCGTGCCCGGGCTGGCCAAAACGCTGCTCGTAAGCACGCTGGCGCGCTCGCTGAACCTTACGTTCAGCCGCATTCAATTCACGCCAGATCTGATGCCGGCCGACATCACCGGTACCGACATCATCGAGGAGAACCGCTCCACGGGTCAGCGCGAGTTGCGCTTTATGGCGGGCCCAATTTTCTCGCACGTGATTCTCGCCGACGAAATCAACCGCACCCCTCCCAAAACTCAGGCCGCCCTGCTCGAAGCTATGCAGGAACGCCAGGTCACGGTCGGCCGTGTCCGTCATCAAATGACCGATCCGTTTCTCGTGCTGGCGACCCAAAACCCGATCGAGCAGGAAGGCACCTATCCACTGCCCGAAGCGCAACAAGACCGGTTCATGTTCAAAGTACTCGTGTCTTACCCTAGCTTCGACGACGAATTCGAAGTGGCCCGCCGCACCACCAGTCTCGAGACGCCGCAGGTAGAAACGGTCCTCTCGCCCGAGGAGATTCGCGAGCTGCAGGACCTGGTGCGCACTGTGCCGATTAGCGATCACTTGATTCGCTACACGCTCGCGCTCGTGCGCCAAACGCGTATTCGTGAGGACGGCGCGCCAGAGTTCGTCCGGGAACAACTGGCGTGGGGCGCCGGACCGCGGGCCACTCAGTTTTTGATCCTCGGCGCGAAGGCTCGCGCTCTCGTCCATGGCCGGCCGCATGTTTCCCTGGAGGATATTTCCGCGCTGGCCAAGCCGGTGCTGCGCCATCGATTGGTGGTGAACTTCGCTGCCGAAAGCGACGGCGTTACCACCGACCAAATCATCGACCGCCTGATCGAAGTCACCCCCACGCACGAAGACCAACTTCTGCGCGACGACCGCTTTCAAAAAATCTTCGCATCCTGAACACGTAGGGTGGGCATTTCCCATCAACGTTTGCAAAAACGCTGAATATCGGTGGGCGATGCCCACCCTACCCCTCATTCATGACGACCGCTGCCAAAAGATCGTTGCATCCCGAGGTGATCAAGCGGATCGGCCGGTTGGAGGTTCGCGCTCGGCACATTGTCGAAGGGCTCCTCAGCGGCATGCACCGCAGCCCGTATTTCGGCCAATCCGTGGAGTTCCTGCAGCACCGCGAATATGCGCCGGGCGACGACTTGCGACGCGTCGATTGGAAAGTGTGGGCCAAGCAGGATCGTCTCTACGTTAAGCAATATCAAGAGGACACGAATCTGCGCTGCTGCATGCTTGTCGATGTTTCGGCCAGCATGGAATATGGCAGCGGCGCGATGACGAAGTACGACTACGCCGTGACGTCTGCCGCTGCACTCGCGTATCTGCTACTTCGCCAACACGATGCCGTGGGATGCGCGGTCTTCGACGAATCGATACGGCAAACGATCCCATTCCGTACGAGCACGAGCCATTTGACCACAATCGTCCGCGCCCTGGAGCCGCACCAGCCGCGCGATAAAACGCAGCTCTACGATGTGCTGGCCCGCGCGGCTGAAACGTATCCGCGCCGGGGAATGATGGTGCTGATTTCCGATCTGCTCGTCGATCCGGCCGACGCCCAGCGCGGCCTGCGGCTACTACGACAGCGCGGACACGACGTGCTAGTGCTGCACGTGATGGATGACGACGAGCTGGATTTCCCTTTCGCCCGCCCTGCCCGTTTTGAAGGTTTGGAAACGGCTGACCACCTCACGTGCAACCCCCGGGCTTTGCGCGAAGGCTATCTCGCCGCGCTCGAACAGTTTTTGGAAACCATCCGCCACGGCTGCGCCCACGACAACATCGATTACACGTTGATCCGCACGAGCACCCCGCTCGACGCGGCCCTAACTGCATTTTTAACCCACCGCCAACGAGAGAGGCCAGATTAGCTGTCACGGGTAAGGTGCCGGTACGTCTTCTAACACCTAGCCTCACACCTAACAACTCCAACCGCTAACACCGCCTAATTTACAACGCCGAAGCTATTGTGTCTTTCCTCTTTCCCACCCTGCTCACGATCGGCCTGCCGCTCATCGGCGTGCCCATTTTGATCCACTTGATCAATCTGCGCCGTCAGCAGCGCATTCGCTGGGCCGCCATGCAGTTCTTGCTCGAGAGCCAGAAGCGTAACCGCCGCTGGATTTTGTTCAAGCAATTGCTGCTCTTGGCCACGCGCATGGCGGTCGTCGCGATTCTGGTGCTGATGCTGGCCCATCTCATGTTGCGTAACCAATGGCTCAGCCTCCTGGGCCGCGGCACGACGCACCACATCGTGCTGCTCGACGACAGCTACTCGATGAGCGATCACTGGAACGACACGAGCGCGCTAGCGGAAGGCAAGCGCGCCGTCGAAGCGATCGTTGATCAAGCGGCCCAGCAACCCGACCGACAGCTTATTACGCTGCTCCGCTTTTCCGAAGCGGCCCAGCTTTCGGCCGGCGCGCAACCAAAAGTCTTTGCTGAGCCCGTCAACGACGCATTCCGCAGCAAGCTCGAATCGCTCCTGGCCGGCTTGGAGCCTTCGCAAACGGATGTCGGTCCGGCCGACGCCCTCAAAGCGATTCCCCGGCTGCCGCTGGCCGCCGGCGATCAAACCCTCATCCTCTATTTGGTCAGCGATTATCGCGCACGCCAGTTCGACAGCGCTACGGAAATTCGCAAGCTGCTTGCCGATTTGAAGGAAAAGGAGCACGTCGCCCAAATCCATCTGGTCCGCTGCGTCCGCGAAGCGCGGCCCAACTTGGCAATCACGTCGCTCAAGCCCGCATCGGGCGTGCGCGCGGCGGGCGTCGATATGTGGATGAACGTTACGGTGGCCAACTATGGCGACGCGCCGGCCCGTGGCGTTGCCGTGCAGCTCGAGCAGGACGGCGATGCCGTGCCCGGCCTCGTGCTCGACGACATCCCGCCGCACGACCAGATCACGCACCGGTTTTTGGTCCAGTTCGCCGGCATTGGCGGCCATTCGCTTACCGCCTCGCTCGGCGCCGACGCGGTTGCCGTCGATAACCGCCGCTACTTTGCCTGCGATTTGCCGGCTGCCCGCCCGGTATTGATCATCGACGGCTCGAAAGACGGCGTAGGTGGGCATCAACTTTCCCTGGCGCTCGCGCCCGGCGGCAACACGCGCACGGGTTGGCAGCCGCACGTCGAACCGCCCAGCTTCCTGGCCGATGCTACGCGGCTCAACCAACAAGCGGCCGTTTGTCTGCTGGATGTTCCGCGGCTCGCCGATGATGAGCTTCAGGCGCTTGAATCGTATGTGCGCAGTGGCGGCGGCGTCGCCTTTTTCCTCGGCCCGGAAACCGAACGCAAGTATTACAACGATCGGCTGTACGACGCAGGGCGAGGCATTTTTCCCGCTCCGTTGAAACTCCCCACACAGCTCATGGATCGCGGCAACACGCCCGATGTGCAAGTCTCACAACATCCGCTGTTCCATGTGTTCGCCGGCGAGCGCAACAGCTTTTTGCCTTTATTGATGGTGAACTACTACTACGCGCTCGAAGACAATTGGCGGCCGCCAAACGATGGTAGCGTTCAAGTCATCGCCCGGCTGCGTAACAACGAGCCCCTGGTCATCGAAAAGCAAATCGGCCAAGGCCGCGTGGTCGCACAACTCACCAAGCTGTCGTCCGGCGACACGCCGCTTGGCAAGTGGACCAATTGGAGCGTCAATCCGGTGTTCCCCGTGCTGGCGAATGAGCTGGCCAGTCATCTCGCGGCGTCGCGCGAAGTCGATCCGCTCTACAACATTGGCGACAATCTGACGGTGACTGTCGACGAACGCAAATACGACCCGCATGTGCGTTTCATACTTCCGGCCAGTACGGCCAGCGCAGATGCAAAGTCGGGCCGCACAAGGACGGCCCGGCGAGCCCTCACCCGACCGGAAGTCGTTGTCGATGCCACCGCTTCCGGGGATCACCTTACGGCAAAGCTCGAACACGTCGCCAAAAGCGGCATCTACGATGCCGAACTTCAGCCGACGAATGGTCCCATCGAGCACCGTATGTTCGCTGTCAACGTGCCGAACGGCGAGGGCGATCTCGCCATCTCAGCCAAGCCGTCCATCGCCAAACAGCTCGCCGGAGTCGACTATCAAACACACGACGCAAACGACATGTTGCTAAGTGCCCACCAAATGGCCGGTTTCCAAATGACCGACGCCCTGCTCGTCGCCCTCATCGTGATGCTGCTGATTGAACAGCTCTTGGCGTACATGGCCAGCTACCACATCGCGCCGCTGCGCGGAGGTCAACGATGACGATCCTACGCGGCGCAGGTCAGCGATTGCAAATTGCATATTACAAATTGCGAATTGCAAATTGGAAACAAGCGGCAGTTTTCATTTTGCAATTTGCAATTTGCAATTTGCATTCGCTGCCGGTGTGCATGGCCGCACCTGCGACATCGCCAGCGGTGCCGTCTTCGAGCAAATCAGCAGAACGCGTGGTTTACGATCTCTCCCGCCTGAGTTCGTACGACGACGAGCGGCTGCCCGTTGCGCTTATCGCAGCGGCAGTTATTGCGCTGATGGCCGTCGTGTGGTATTTGTCGCGTCGCGATACGGTCGAGCTGCCGCGCGGCCGACGCATTGGCATCGCTTCGCTGCGGACCATCGCGCTTGTCGGTCTTTTCACTTTCTTTCTGGGGGTCGAACGCCGCACCACTCGCGAGATCGTGCACAATTCGCAGGTCGCCGTGCTGGTCGACGCCAGCCAAAGCATGGGCCTAGAGGAAACCGACAACGTGGCCGATACAGGCCCAACGCGCATGCAAGCGGTCGTGAAAGCATTGGCCGACAGCCCGCTAATCTCCCAGCTACGCAAAACACACGATGTGAACGTCGTCCGCTTCGATCGCGATGTTGCGCCGGTCATCTCACTGCCGAAGGAGCAGGAAGCAGGGAGCACGGAGCAGGGAGATGGTAGGGGCCCTGCCCACCAGGAATCGCGCCACGACCAACAACCGGTGGGCAGTGCCCGCCCGAAGTTCGATTGGTCCGCTGCTCTAGAGCCGCATGGAACTGAAACCCGGCTCGGCGAGGCACTCGCCGAAGAACTGCGGCTGTATCACGATGCGCCGCTGGCAGGGCTGGTGGTCATTTCCGACGGCGCGCAAAATGCCGGCATCGACCCAAGCGCGGCGATTGCAACCGCTCGCGAGGCGAATGTGCCGCTCTTCACAATCGGTGTCGGCTCGGCCGCGGCGCGACGCAACATTGCCATCCGCGACCTCGTCGTGCCGACGCGCGCCTTCCCGCGCGACACGCTCAACGTAACCGGATATCTGCAGGCCAACGGCTACGCCGGCCAAACGGTCGATGTTGAGCTCACCCGACGCCGCTCGCAGGACAAATCCGGCGTCGGCACGCCAATCGCCTCGAAGCATGTCACGCTCGGTCACGACGGCGAAATGGTTCCCGTTTCGTTCGACCTCGAGCCAAGCCAGCCAGGTACGTTCGTTTTCAAACTCCATGTCAAAGCGCCGGCCGACGACGGCAATCCGCGCGACAATGAGCGCGAGGCCGAGGTAGAAGTCGTCGATCGAAAGACGCGGGTGCTGCTCTTCGCCAGCGGGCCGATGCGCGACTACCAGTTCCTGCGCAATCAGCTTCACCGCGATTCGACGATGATCGTCGACGTGCTTCTGCAAACGGCACAGCCCGGCATTTCGCAGGATGCCCACGCCATTCTCGATCACTTTCCGAGCACGGCGGAAGAGTTGTACAAGTACGACTGTATCGTCGCGTTCGATCCCGATTGGACCAAGCTGGATGCCACGCAAGTGGAACTTGTCGAGAAGTGGGTGTCGGAGGAAGCCGGCGGACTGATCGCCGTTGCCGGGCCGATTCAAACTCCACGGTGGATTCGCAGCACGGAGCACGCCAAACTGCGAGACTTGTATCCTGTCGAGTTTCAGAATCGGCTCACGTTGTTGGACGATGCTCAGTACAGCGGCGCCCAGGCATGGCCGCTGACCTTCGACCGGGCCGGGCGCGAAGCAAAATTCTTGTGGCTGGCGAAAACGGCCGAAGAAAGCGAAGCCGCTTGGGACAGCTTTCCCGGCGTCTACGGCTTTTACGGCGTGAAGGGCGCGAAGCCGGGCGCTACCGTGTATGCCCGCTTTTCGGATCCCGAAGTCGGTGTCACGCAGCGCCCCGTTTATTTCGCCGGACAATTTTACGGCGCCGGCCGCGTCTTTTACATGGGCAGCGGAGAACTTTGGCGCTTGCGCAGCGTTGATCCAGGTTATTTCGAAGTGCTGTATACCAAACTGATCCGCCATGTCAGCGAGGGTCGGATTCTCCGCGGCTCGTCGCGCGGCGCACTGCTCGTTGAGCGCGATCGTTACCAGCTTGGAGAAACGGTCGTCCTCCGCGCCCGCTTGTCCGATCCTCAGCACAAGCCGCTCTCCGTGCCGAGCGTCACCGCCCAACTCGTGCGACCGGACGGCACGATTGAACCGATCAGACTCTCCGCTCAAACCGACCGGCCCGGTATGTACGTCGGTCAGACGACCGTAATGCAGGAAGGCACTTACCAACTCGCCCTCTCCATCCCCGATAGTAGCGAAGAGCCGCTCAGCCGCTACATCCAAGTTCGCGTTCCGGACTTGGAACGCACGCACGCGGAACGAAACGACGCGCTCCTCGCTTCGATGGCGAAAGAGACCGGCGGCATTTACTACCGCAGCCTTGGCGCCGCCATTCACGGCGACCGCTCGCCCGGCGCGGCCAAAACGCCGCCGCTGGCCGATGTCGTCAAGAGCCGTGCAGAAGTTAAACTTGTGAAGGGAGCACCGGACAAGGACTTTGCGCGGGCCCAAATGCACTGGCTATTGGGAATTATTGCCGGCTCGCTGTTTTTGGAATGGATCGTACGGAGACTCAACCGACTGGCCTGACGAATAGAATTTCGAATCGCCGACTTCAGATTGCAGATTTACAGATAAGGGACTCCAACAAAACCCCCTCTCCCTCTGGGAGAGGGCCGGGGTGACGGTGCATTGGAATCAGTTTTGATAGAGCTCCTAAATTCAATCTGAAATCCGCATTCCGAAACCAATACCCGAATGTTCAACCAGCCAACGACTCGCGAACTTCCGTTTGCCGTCCGCCGCGCGCTCGACGCGGTGCGTCGTCGCATTCGCGCGTACGTTTGGATCGAAGGGCTGGCAATTGTCGTCGCCACGCTTGGCGTCGCGTTCTGGCTTGGCTTGGCCATCGATTGGACGTTCGAACCGTCGCCGGCGGTTCGCCGCATTGGCCTGATCGCCATTGCGGGCGTCCTCCTCTACGTGTGCTATCGCTACCTGCTCCGCCGGTTATTCACTCCGATCACCGATACATCCGCGGCAGTTCTATTGGAGCGCCGCTTTCCGGCGCTAAACGACCACTTGATCACGGCGGTCGACGTGGCATCGTCGCCCGAACGTACGGCCATATTCCACGCTGAACTGGTCGCTCAAACGAACGAGGCCGCCAGCGCGGGAATTGCGAATGTGGACCTTGGTGAGGTTTTCAATCGCCGACCGCTTATACGCTCGCTCATTGCCGCAACCGCACTCTCTCTGTCAATCATCGTTTTCGCCGCGCTTTCCCGCGATGTTTTCAGCTTCTGGCTGCAGCGTCTCGAACTGACGGATGCCCCCTGGCCACGCCGCGTACATTTAGAAGTCGCCGGCTTCCCACCGAACGACGCCGGCGAGCGAACGCACAAGCTCGCGCAAGATGATGACTTCGAATTGCTGGTCCACGCCAGCACCGCCGGTTACGAAGTGCCCAACGACGTGGAAATCCGCTACCGGCTGGCCGACGGCCGACGCGGGCGCGACACGCTCGTGCGCGTCGGCGAAGCAAACCAGAACCACGAACCTTACCAGCTCTTCCGCTACGAATTCAAACACGTGAACGGCAATATGAGCTTCGACGTGGCAGGCGGCGACGATCGTGTCCGCGACTTGCATCTGCAAGTGGTCGATCGGCCCGAATTGGTTGCCATCGAATTAGAGTGCGCGTATCCCGACTATCTCCACCGCAGCTCGCGGCGTTTGCCCGTGACCGGCGGCATGCGAATTCCTGAAGGCTCGCGGCTGGTGCTCCACGCCAAGTCGACCAAACCGCTTACCGCCGCTCAAATTCACACGGCAAATAACAAGCACCAAACGACTCTTGCGTTCGCCAATCACCCGCAGCAACAGCTGACGTACCAATACGGCACTCTTACTGCCGACGACGTGCTCCTTGTGAGCATTACCGACAGCGATGGCGTTTCCACCCGCGAGCCGTACCGCATCTCGCTGTCGGCCGTGAAGGACGAGGTGCCGCAAGTCGCCGTGCGACTTTCGGGCATTAGCACAGCGATCACGCCCGACGCCGTACTGCCTTTCGTCGGCAAAATCACCGACGACTACGCCCTCGACAGCGCTTGGTTCGAGTACCAGGTGGACTCCAGCGCCGTAGCGAAACGGCCGCTCGCGCGGCAGCCACACGACCGACCGGCTCTCGACACAATCGACTCGTTCGATACCCGCGCGCTCGATCCCGCGACCGGCAAACGTGCGCTGGAGCTCAAGCCCAAACAGCGGTTGACCCTCGCCCTCAAAGCTTCCGACCAGTTCAATCTGGCCAAGGGCCCGCGCGCCGGCAGCAGTCAGCAGTTTGTCCTCGACGTGGTCACGCCCGCCGATCTTTTAGCGCTGCTCGAACGCCGCGAGCTCACGCTGCGGCAGCGATTTGAATCGATTTATGAAAAGTTAACGGACACGCGCAACCTGTTGAGCCGAGTGGGTTCGGACGAGAAAGCCGACGGCGCCGCTGCACCTTCGTCGGGCACCTCCGCGACGAAAGCTTTCGATCGTAACGATTCGCAAACGGCGCCGAATGCGAGCAGCACCGACCGAATGCTGGCCCGCACGCGGTTGCGCGTGGCCGGGTCGCTGCAAAACGTGGTCCAATCCGCCGACGAAGTTACCGGAGTCGCCGAATCATTCGACGACATGGGCAAAGAACTCACGAATAACCGTATCGACAATCCCGATCTGAAGAACCGACTCGGCGATCAAATCGCCAAACCGCTGCACGAAATCGCCCTGCAGCGTATGCCGAAATTGGCCGAACAGCTAAAATTGGTTGAAGGAAAAATAGAAGACCCGGCCGCCATGGCCCCCGAGCTGAAAACGGCGATCGCCCAGTCCGACCAAATCCTGGTGGAAATGAAGGAAGTACTCAATCACATGCTCGAACTGGAAAACTACAACGAAGTCGTCGCTTTGCTCCGCGACATCATTTCCGACCAGGACCAAATCAACCACCGCACCAAAGAACAGCAAAAGGAACGCCTGCGGAGCTTGTTTCAGGACTGATCACCAAGGCACGTGAGACTCACGCTAAGGCGCGGAAGGCGCTAAGACTGCGATGGAAGTCGATGTTCGACGTTTTCACAACAGCTGTTGGAGTTCGAGCAATTAAAGGTTTTGCGCCTTCGCGCCTTTGCGTGAGCTGTGTCGCAGTTTTGATTTGCGGTATAGGTTGCGGCGTCGTCATGGGGCAGCCCCAACCGGCAGTTGCGGGAAATCCGGCGACGACCCCGAAAGAGAATTCCCCCGCGCCCTCGAACGCGACAAAGAATCCTGCCTCGCCCGCTGCAAAACCGGCCGACGACTTATCCGTCGAACAGGCCCGGCTTGCCGACCGGTACAAGCGACTGGAGCAAGTCATCGGCCGACTGGCCGAGTTGTCCGAATCCACGGACCCACGTCGGGCGAAGGTGCTGCGGGAAGCCATCGCGCAGAGCCGTAATCAGGACATCAACGCCCGCTTCGAAGCCACGGTCAAACTGCTGCAAGACGAGCGGCTCTCCGCGGCAGCAACGAACCAAACCGAGCTGCAGAAAGAGCTGGATTCGCTCCTGTCGTTGCTGCTGAAGGCGGATCGAGACAAAGAATTGGCCTCGCAGCGCGAACGTGTGCATAAATACCTCAAAGAGCTCGAGCGGCTTATCCGCACGCAAAAGGGCATTCGTGCCCGCACCCAAGGCGGCGACGACCTGCGTGGTCTCGGCACGGATCAACAGCGTCTTGCCGACGATACGGGCAAGCTCGACGGCAACATCACGAAGACCGAAACCGACAAAAAGCTTGGCGGAAACGGATCGCGGCAGCCGAACGATAACCAGTCGCCGAAAGACGACAACAAAAACACACCTGGCGGCGATAAAGGCAAATCCAGCAATCCCTCGAAACCAGGCGACTCGTCCAAACCTGGCAAGCCATCGGACGACGGAAACTCGCAATCGCCCAACTCCAAGCCAAGCGGTGGTCAGCCATCCAATGGCAAATCGTCCCAGCCAAATGGCTCGCAGTCCCCAGACGGCAACAACGGCGAGCAGCAAGCGAAGCGGCCGCAGGAGCCGGCCGAGCGGGCGACCAATCGCCTCCGCGCAGCGCAGCAGCAAATGGAGGAAGCGCTTAAAAGGCTGCACGAGGCCGAGCGGAAAGGCGCGACCGATCGTCAGGAGCGCGCGGTAAGGGCACTCGAGGAAGCCAAGGCCGAGTTGGAGCGAATTCTTCGCCAGCTTCGTGAAGAGGAGGTCGAGCGCACCCTCACGCAGCTCACGGCCCGCTTCCGCAAGATGCTCGAAATGCAAACCGCCGTTTACGACGGCACCGTGCGGCTGGACAAGGTGCCGGTCGCCCAGCGCACGCACGATCACGAAATCGCGTGTGCCGGCTTGAGCCGTCAGGAGTCGCAGATCGTCCACGAGGTCGATAAAGCCCTGCTCGTCTTGCGCGACGACGGCTCATCGGTCGCCTTCCCTGAAGCGATCGAGCAAATGCGCGACGACATGCATCAAGTCACCGATCGACTAGCGGCCCTCAAAGTCGAAAGGATTACGCAAAGCCTTGAGAAGGATATCATCGCCGCGCTCGAAGAAACGATCGCGGCGATGGAGCAGTCGCTCAAGGATCTGCAAAAGAAGCGCACGCCGCCCGGACAGATGCCCATGGCCGGCCAACCGGACGACATGGAGCTAGTCGACAAGCTGGCCGAGCTGAGAATGATTCGCTCGCTGCAATTGCGCATCAACAAGCGAACCAGACTTTATGGACAAATGATGCAAGGCGATCAGGCTGAAACCCCTGAATTGCTTAAGGCCTTGGCGGGTCTCGCCGAGAGGCAGCAACGTGTCTACCAGGCGGCCGCCGACCTCCAGAAGGGACGCAACGACTGAGATTCCATCTTCACGCTATCCTGTGGCAGAATGACGGCTACATCGCCCCCAAACCCACGGGTCGGCGACGCGACGCTTCGTACCACGGCCCGCAAACCTCCTGGATAACTGGGTAATTTGCCGATGAAAATATGGTTGGGCCTTTGGTTGGACAGATCATCGTAACGGTGAATAATTAAGGTATGATGAATCCGGCGGCCGGTGGGTATTGGGCGCCCCACTGTGAAACCTGACCCTGGGGTATCTTTCATGACCAACCGACGCATCCGCCGCGTGCTCGCCCTGGCTGTCGTCTTACCTGTTGCAGCCGCCGTCGCGTACGCCGGCAGCGATTTCCTACCCGAGCCAAGCTGGAAACCAGTCAAGCCCGAGGCCGTCTTCACCCGGCTTGAGGATTACCTTCAATTGGCCGATATCGCTCCGGCCGTCCAAGCAGAAGTCCGCGATCGTTGGCGGGCCAGCGGCACCGAGGTCGGCAGCGACCTTTTGACCCGGTTGGCTCAATCCCTCGCCAAGGCCGATGATCGTGTCGCCGAGCTAGTCGCATTTTGCGCCGGCACCAGCCTGCCCGGTCAGAAACTGCCGGAGTTTGCCTGGCTAGCCGATAGCGAAACGCCCGAGTTCGTTCGCTATAACATGCGGTTGTATTACGCCCGCTGGCTCGTGCAGCAGGGCTATAACGACGAAGCTATTTCTTGGACTGAGGGCCTGTCGACAGACGACGTCGTAGCCCCGGAAGAGCTGCTCTTCTATCGTGCGGTCGCGTATCATCAGCTCGTCGAGCCCGATAAGTCCGATGTCGCGATCGGCGAATTGCTTGAAGGCCAGGATAAGCTTCCGGCGCGATACCAAAAGTTGGCCGAGCTCATGCGTCACGACATGGAAGGCTTGAAGGACGGTTCGCTCGATCACATCTCGCGACGGATGGCGGATATCCGCCGCCGGCTCGCGCAGGGACGCTCCGGCGAACGCGTACAATCCATCGAAAAAGGCGTTATCGATTCGCTCGATAAGCTGATTAAGAAGGCCGAAGATCAGGCCCAGCTGCAACAGGCGCAAATGGCGGCTGGCTCGGCCAAAACGCCCCCCAGCACTCCCATGCAGGATAGCCATCTCGCCGAGGGGAAGGGTCCCGGCAAGGTCGAGCAGCGCGATATCGGCCACGGCACCGGCTGGGGTAATCTGCCCGACAAAGATCGCGAAAAAGCAATGCAGGAAATCGGTCGCGAATATCCCTCTCACTATCGCGAAGTCATCGAAGAATACTTCCGCCGGTTAGCGGCCGAGGAGTCGGCCGATCATCCATGATCTGCCGTCAAATCCTGCCCGACCGAGACATCTTCCGATCCGCCGCCTGCGTCTTCGCGTTCGCGACGTTGGTAGGCATCGCCAGTGCCGCGGAAATCTCAGCGACTGGGCTCGATGGCTCGACGACCCACGGCGAGCTCCGAGAGTGGAACAACAAGGAAGTCGTGATCGCAACACCTGCTGGCGATCGGCACATCGACACGGGTCAGTTGATCTCGTTGCGATGGCAGCCGACACCAGCGTCCCCGGCCACGTCGGATAACAATACGGGCTTCGTCGAGCTCACCGATGGTTCGATCCTCCCGATCAAGTCGATTCAAATCGAGCAATCGAAGGCGACAGTCACCCTCGCCTCGCCTACGAAGGCCGCCGAGAATAATCTGGTTCTACCCTCCAATCAGCTTGCTGCCGTATGCTTCCGTGGCTTGGGCCCTCCGCTTGCGAAACAATGGGACGAGATTCGCCATCTGAATACCGCGAACGACGTGCTCGCCGTCCTCAAGAAAGACGGCAAAAGCCTCGACTACGTGGAAGGCGTCATCGGCGACGTTTCGGCCGACAAAATCGACTTCAAGCTGGAGGGCGAAATGCAGCACGTCGATCGCGCGAAAATCGCTGGCGCCGTTTACCATCGCCTGGACCATAGCGCGCAGGAAAAGCCTCGCGCCACGCTTCAAGGCCGCTCGGGCGTACGCCTCAACGCTGCGCGCGTCGAATTGAAAGATTCATTGCTCGATGTGACGACCTCCGCCGGCACACAGCTTCGCTGGCCTCTCGACGATATCTCGCTGGCCGATTTCTCCGCCGGCAAACTCCTGTACCTGAGCGACATCGAACCCGCTTCGGAGGACTGGACGCCACTCATCGGCCTGCCTGCCGCGGCCACGATCGCTTCGACCTACGGCCGGCCGCGGCGCGACAGATCCGCCTATGGCGGCCCGCTGGCACTCGCGATGAAGCAGGGCGAGACGGCTGCCGCCCAAGCTGCCACTAGGTCGTTCAATAAAGGGCTCGCGCTGCACAGCCGCACCGAAGTTATCTACCGGTTGCCACCCGGCTTCCGACGCTTCATCGCGCTGGCTGGTATCGACCCGGCCACGAGCACCGTCGGCAACGCGCAGCTGATCATCTCCGCCGACGATCACGTCCTGCTCAACACCAATATTGCCGGCGACCAGCCGCCTCATCCCATTCAACTGGATATTGCAAACGTCAAACGATTGAAAATCGTCGTCGACTACGGCCAGAATCTCGACACCGGCGATTGGCTCAATCTGTGCGACGCGAGGATCGTGAAGTGAGCAAGCAAGCAAGCCACATTGAATTTTGCAAATTGAAAATTGCAAATTGGAACGTGCCAAATCACCAGCATTTGAGCTCAATTTGCAATTTGCAATTCGCACTTTGCATTTTGCAATTGCTTCTCTTCACCGGCAATGCTTCCGCAGCGGCCCCAACTCCCGACCCCGCGGTTCTCGCCGCCGAATCAGCCCGCGTCGAAACCATCGCTCGCATCGCGCGCCCGACGATCGCAATTTTCGACCCCAACGGCCAAGGTGGCGGTTCGGGCGTCATCATTTCTCACGATGGCTATGCCCTCACCAATTTCCACGTAGCCAATGCCACCGGCGTTGCGATGAAATGCGGTCTGTCGGACGGACGATTTGTGGATGCCGTTATCGTCGGTCTTGACCCGAGCGGCGACGTCGCGCTTGTGAAACTCATCGGCAAAGACGACTTTCCGGTTGCCGAAATGGGCGACAGCGATACGGCGCGTGTCGGCCAATGGGTATACGTCGTCGGCAATCCGTTTTTGCTGGCCGACGATTTCAAGCCTACCGTTACCTACGGCATTCTTTCCGGCGTGCACCGCTACCAGTATCCGGCCGGCACGCTGCTCGAATACGCCGATTGCCTGCAGACCGATGCGGCCATTAACCCCGGTAACTCCGGCGGACCCATGTTCGATTCCAAGGGACGCTTGATCGGCATTAACGGCCGCGGCTCGTTCGAAAAGCGCGGCCGCGTCAATGTCGGCGTTGGCTACGCAATTTCCATCAACCAAATTAAGCGATTCACCGGACTGTTGAAAAGCGGGCGGGTTGTGGACCACGCAACGTTAGGCGCAACGGTTTCGACCGATTCCGACCAGCGAGTTGTCGTGGATGACATCCTGGACGACAGCGACGCGTACCGCCGCGGTTTGCGATATGGCGACGAGTTGGTGCGTTTCGGCGGTCGCGATATCAGTTCCGCCAACGCATTCAAGAATGTGCTCGGAACGTATCCGAACGGCTGGCGAGTTCCGCTCACCTATCGCCGCGACGGCAAGGAACACGACATTCGCGTCCGCCTTGCCGCGTTGCACCTCGAAGGCGAGTTGCAGTCGATGCTCAGCAACGAGCACGAGCCGCCCGTTCCCGATCGACCGCGCCGAGACAAAGAACCGAAGCCGGACGATAAACGGCATCCCGAAATTCCTGGCTTCCCAAAGCCGGGCGATCACCCGAAACCCGGCGAGCCGGGTCGCCACCGATCCCGCCCAGCCCGCACCCCGCACCAAAAAGTGCAGCTTCCCTCAGACGTTCGTCCGTATTACGAAGAATCGCCCGGCTACGTGAACTACTGGTTCAACCGCTACAACCAACAACGTGTGTGGAATGCTTACCTCGCCCGCGGCGATTTTGCCGACGCCGGTTGGAACTGGAAAATTAAAGCTAAAACAGCCAATGGCGGCGACGTGCTTATCGAGCTGAATGAAAAGGCCGGATCGATCATCATGCCCGAGGGCAAATCAGGCGCCGAGTTCGGCTCTTCGCTGACCGAAACGACCAGTCCTGCACGATCCGGCGGACTGCTTGCCGCTTTGCACTTATGGCAGCGGTTGCTCATCGTCGGTCCGCGGCACTTCGGCGAAGTCTACTACCTCGGCACGATGCCGTGGAACCGCGACGACAAACTCGACGATTGCCTCGTAGCGACCAACGCCGGCGTCGAAACTCGTTTCTACTTCGATCCAGACACGGGCAACTGCACCGGCTTTGAGCTGCGAGTCGCGGACGACGAGGACCCCTGCGAAATCTATTTCGACGACATCCGGCAAGTCGATGGCCGCTCGATGCCATTCCATTGGACTGTTCGCCATGGCGACGACGTATTTACGGATCTGAAGATCACCGCGTACGATTGGTCGGGCGGCTCGAAGGCTGCCAATGGAAAATGAACGACATCCAAATTGAAGGAAACAGAATCTCACGCAAAGAAGCTAAGGCGCAGCGACAGACAACGACGTTTGGCAAGAGGAGTCACATTTCTCGAACAGAAGTTCACAAAAAAACAGAAATGTAATGTAATGGATTCTCCATTGACTCTGTTGCGTTCCGTCGTAGTCGCTTACCTTCAAACCACTTCTTTGTGCCGTCGCGCCTTTGCGTGAGTTAATCGCATGATGAGTTCCACCGCACACGTCCGCGCCGTTGCACTAGCCGTCGCTTGCTTCGCCATCGGGGCCGGCGCCGCGCGGGCCAGCGACGGCGCGGCGTCTTTCGTCGATGTGGCCCGCCATGTGCAGCCTAAGATCGTCAAAATCTACGGCGCCGGCGGGGTTCGCGGACTGGAGCATTATCAAAGCGGAATCTTAATTTCCCCCAAGGGGCACGTGTTGACCGTTTCGAGTTACGTGCTCGATAGCGACGAAGTTTCCGTCGTACTGGATGATGGTCGCCACTTCACTGCTCAGTTAGTCGGCGCCGACCCACTCACCGAAATTGCCGTGCTCAAATTCGACCCGGGCGGCGAGGTGGTGCCCTACTTCGACTTGTCCGCGGCAGCCACTGCCGAGCCGGGAGCCGGCGTGCTCGCCTTCAGCAATTTGTTCGGCATCGCCGTTGGCAACGAGCCGGTTAGCATGCTCCACGGCGTCGTTTCGGCGGTCGCGCCCTTGGAAGCCCGCCGCGGCTCGTTTACGACCAATTTTCACGGCAACGTTTACGTGGTGGATGCGGCGGCAAACAACCCCGGCGCCGCCGGCGGTGCGCTTACCGATTCTCAAGGTCGTCTGATCGGCATGCTCGGCAAGGAGCTCCGCAGCAACCTTACGGATACGTGGCTCAATTACGCCTTGCCCGTTGCCGCATTCCGCCCGACCGTGGACGACATTCTTGCGGGCCGATTCACCCCCGCCAAACTAAAAGAAGTCGACCGGCCGGCGAACCCGCTGCAACTCTCAGCGCTGGGCATTGTACTGGTGCCGGACGTCGTCACGCGGACCCCGCCCTACATCGACCGTGTAGTTCCGAACTCGCCGGCCAGTGCGGCTGGGCTGCATCCGGATGATCTCGTCGTCACGATCGAGTCGCATGTCGCCAGCTCGTGCAGGCAAGCCATTCAACTGACGGAGCGGCTTGAACGCGATGCGACGGTGCACATCGGCGTGCTGCGCGGTGAAAAGTTCATCGAAGTCACCCTTCAAGCAAAGCCTGTCGACGCATCAGCGAATGAACTTCCCGCAGGAAAAACACCTGTGTCGGAGAAGGAGAAGTAGCTCGTGGCAATTGCCGAAAATGCGACATGCAAATTTCAAATCGCAATTTGCAAATTGGCGAAGCTCTGCATTTTTCAACTTGCAATTTGCATCTTGCAAGTTGCCATCATTCTGCCGGCGAACGCGCAGGCCCAACCGCCCGAATCGCTGGAGGCTCGCGAGGAAGCGGCAATTAAAGCGGCTGCC
>DASZZA010000756.1:0-2003 GCA_035545135.1 Lacipirellulaceae bacterium
CGTTGGCTGTGATTTGTGATCGTGGAGACGTTCTTGATCACCGCACCGTCGCCGCGGCCGATCTGGTGCTTCGTCACCCCGTCACCGGATCTGCCTTGGTCAATGCCTTGGAGGATCTGCTCAGTGAATCATTGCGCGAGAGAGCGCAGAGGAAGACCAACTGTGTATTCATGTTTCGATAGTCAAAGTCGAGAGGAGGAGAAGTCATGTCCAAGGAAATGATTCCAGCCGACGTATTTCACAGCAAACGACCACTCACTTGCCTATCGTGGTCCGATGGACTCGGCCGCTTCGATCGCGCTAGCATACCTCCCGGCAGCCACTTCGGCTGCGGCGCGCTCGTGATTGCGGATCAATACCTTTCCTCTCGTAATCAGGTCCTCGTTACTCATATGGAAAAACCCTTCCATGGTCGTTTTCCATTGGCCGTTCTCTCGCACAAAGATCGATGGTTGGTCGGTAGGATCGAGGTGAACCGTGGCCCTGTCCCCCTCAATGCGCACCAGCGCGGCCTCCGCCTTTTCGGGCGGCAATCGAAACGGTAGCGCATTCAAGCTTTCCTCCACGGCCGCATCGCCAAACCGGGCGGTAGCAACCTTGCGATACTGGCCGATCGCACCCACCAGCCGTTCAAAGACGTCTTTGACTTCATCGTCGCCCGGCGAAGTAAACTTAAACGTGGCTGCAATCAAGGCCGCGTCGCCCGTGTCCAGAGCGCGTGAGATCGCCAGCATTGCTTTGGTCGGCGTGCTCCGGTCAACCGTCGTATTCGCCGGCGCATCCGGGGCCAGCGCCGGAACCTGTACTTTGACTTGGACGGCATGCCGGCGTTGAATCAACCCAATGCCACCGCCGACAACCAACAAAGCTAGACCAGCTCCGACTGCGGTTTTGATTTTGGACCACGCCATAAGTTTTAGAATGCCTTTCGCCGTGATGAGTGATGTGGACGTTCCGGCCGCTCCGCTCTGAGCTGCCGCTGCCGTGACAATGGCCTGAGTTAAACCGAGCGGAGCCGCTAGCGCTCCAAAATTGGATAAGGCCGCCAACAATGCGGCCGACGAAACGAGGAATCCCTTCTTGGCAAACACGAGTCGGAGCCGCTCGATCGCCCGCGATACTCGCATCTTGGCCGCGTCCTCCGAAACTCTCAACGATCGCGCGACCGCTTGATGGCTGCGCTCCTCGAAAAACCGGATCAAAATGGCTTTGCGATCTCTAGCCGGGAGAGCGTCCAAAGCGTCGGCCAAGTGGGGCGCGACGTGTTCCCAGGCCGAATCCGCGCTGTCCTCTCCGCTGTTGGTTTGCATGGCCATCGCTTCCTGTTCACGGCGTTGGCGCCGGATCTCTTCCCGAGCCAGGTTACTGACGGCGAAGCGTGTCGCCCGCAGCAACCAACCTGAGAGCACAACGCCTCGCGATAGTTTGCCCGCCTTGCGAGCCAGGGCAATGAAGACGGCCTGGGCCACTTCTTCCGCGACATGTGCGCGCCCGGCCTGACGCAGTGCCGCGTGATAAACCAGCCCGCCGTAACGATCGACAATGCGGCGAAACGCGTCCTCAGAGTTTCGCCGCGCATAGTCTTCAAGCAGTTGCCAATCGCTCGGTTCCATTTCGCCGTATCTGATTCTAAACAGTCACCGAATGCGAAAGGTAACAACGGAATTCGAAGTAATGTCGGAATCGTCGTAGTTCGGACAATTCTGGACGCAGTGCCGCGACTGTGCCAGGGCCACACCGCAGAACGAATTGGAGCCCCGATTACCGACCCTGCTTCCTGTTGAGACCGGAACCGCGCGTGGCACAACGTTACGGTTCGCCCGGGACGGCTCGGAAGCTGTCATCTTTCGCACGGGACGAGGCTCCGGTACGCACAGTAAGTTTGTCATGGCGTAGTGGGACACAGCCCGTGAAACCGAGAGCAGCCTCGCTAACCCGCTGTGCTGGTTATTGCCTACGATGATCATATCGGCGCTATCGTCCGCAGCCCTTTCGATCAAATG
>DASZZA010000757.1:0-4124 GCA_035545135.1 Lacipirellulaceae bacterium
GTGCGTTTTGATATGCTCAAGCTCGGCCGGCGTGAGCGCGCCAGGTTTTCGCAGTACGTTATCGTCGATGCCGATCTTGCCGATATCATGCAAAAGGCCGGAAAGGTAGATCGTATTCAAATCATCGACATCGCAGCCGACCTTGCGCGCCAAACAAACGGCGAGCCGAGCCACTCGATCGCTGTGACCGCACGTGTACGGGTCTTTGGCGTCGATCGCGGACGTGAGTGCCCGGACAACGCTGCTAAAGAATTGCGACTGTTCGTGGTAGAGCGCGATGTTGCCGCAGTGAATACCGAGAATCGTGGCAACGCTGGCCATCAAGCAGGCTTCCACCGTGCCGAACTCGGCTTCGCTATTAGTGATGTCGCTGGTGCCCGTGTGATTAATGGCGAGCAGCCAACCGAAAAGCCGATTGCCTTCGCGGATGGGCACGGAGATGATCTCGTGCACATCGGGATAGTACCAAGTAGGCGAACTCGTCGCGCCGCGGTTGAGCACGAGTGGCTCGGTGGCGCCACGAGGACCTAGACGTTCGATGAATTTTTGAAAATCCGTGTGCACAAGGGGGCAATTGCCGTGCGCGATTAGAACGGGCTCGTTGGCGGCGCCTTCGGCGTGCTGGCTCTGCAAGTATTCGAATGAGCGGAACCAAATTGCGACGGATTTCGCGGGAATCACATCGCCCAGCCAGTTGACGGACAGTTCGCAAATATCGGTGACGCTCTGCGAGATCGAAAGGTGTTCGGTGAGCCGATGCAGAAGCGTGATTTCCTCAAACGTCATCAGTAGATGTGAGGAGATATCGGCCAACTGCCGTTTCATTTGGGCGGTCGATTGCTGCAGCAATGTCTTCTCGACGATGGCGGAGCTTACTTCCTGGATAGCTTTGGGCGGCCATGGAGTTTGCGCTTGGGCCCACGCGAAGGCCGACTTGACGTCGACGCCAAACTCGGCGGCAGCGGCCGCGATTTGCGTTTCGTTTTCCACACGTTCGGTGACGAACGTCGCGACCGCAACCATTGAAGATCCCGGATTGATGGACGGCAGCGGTACAGCCATCAGGAGAAGCGGCGAGACCTCGTCCAAAACATCGGGCAGACAGCGTTGGGCGATCTGTTCGCAACTGGAAAGCCGCGTATAGAAATCTACTGGTAGGCCCTTCGTTGCATTGCGGAGCGTTTGGCTGGTGCCGCAATCGATCACGGCAAACGACTGGCCAAACGCCCGTTCGAGGGAGCGCAGGACCTGGCTTGCTTCCGGCGGCAATACCAGATCGGTATCGATGGGCAGTTCGAAGTCCTCGTCGTTGGACTCAACAGATGCACCAACTTGTTGATCGTAAACACTTGCCACGATTGGCTTTCTCCATGCGCGGGCAATCGAGCTTTGCGACAGGCGGCAGCGAGTGTACAGGGAAACCCGTGGAAAGCATACATTACAGTTAGAACGACACCAGGCAGTGGGGACGCGTTAAAACGCGCAAGGCGACAGCATACTGCGGAGGTGACTCCGAAAAGGGATGGTTGCGAGGGTTATCAAAGGAGTGTCGATTGAATCGGTTTGACATTTCACACGGAGGACGAGAATTTTTCGAAACGCGGCAGGACAGGTGAGGGGATTTGGTATCGGCTAACGGGTATGGCAAACAGGTCGCTGCGTTAACGAAATCCGGCCGCAACTCGCTACACTGTCGCAAAAGAATTGGGGTCGCCGTGAGTAGCTGCCGGATCGGATTAAGTCTTGTCCGCTGAGCGGCGTCTCCGATAGCGTTGGCTCGCGCGCTGCAAGACGGCAATTTCTTCAGCCGAGAGCGCTTCCCAACTGGAGTCGTGCAGCCGGGCCAGAATGTCGTCGACGCGTGCGTCTTCGACGGCCTCTTGAGCGCGTCGATTTTGCTCCGCGGAGCGAGGCTGATGTTCGACGAGTACGCCGTCGTCTTCGTCGTCCGTTGCCCACATCGTGTCGAGAAGATCGAGGCCATCAGCGCTGAGTTGGTAGCCGGCCGGTTCACCGTTCCAATCGGGTGTGGCGGTGGCGAGGTCCTGTCGCGCACTAAACAATAGGACGAGTCCAAGCGTGAGGAGAGGAATCCATAGCGGGACGTGCGTCGGCAATTTGCTGGTCATCGTCACCACGGCGGCCAAACAAAACAGAATCGCGGCGCCCATTGCGATGCGGGCTGTCACGATGCGCGCGGTGCGGCGCCCTAACGCTGGCCAAAGCATGGCCCGCAGAATCGGTCCACCGTCGAACGGATAGGCAGGCAGCAAGTTGAGCAGCATGAGAATCCAATTGATCCATAGCGTTAGTTTTGCAGCAACTATCGCGGTGCCACCTGGCTCGACGAGGTCTTGCGGAGTGGCAAATGGATTCAACAGGCCCAATAATTGATTGTTACCGGCGGCGGTCAGTACGATGGCAGCAACGACGGCAAGAAGCAGATGAACAATTGGACCTGCAAGGGCGACGAAAAGGTGAACCTCCGGCTCGTCGGGAACGCGTGGCGATATGAGCCCGCCCACAGGTCCGAGCACAATTGCATCGACTTTGCCGCCGACGCGAACCGCCGCCAGGGCGTGACCGGCTTCGTGCAGCGTGACGCTCACCAGTAGGATGCCGATCATCGAAAGGCCCGTTCCGACTAAATCGGGCGTGGGCAGAGTTAAGGCGAGTGCCAAGAGGGCGGACAATACAAAGAAGACGTGTAGATAAACGGCGACGCCCCACCAACGACCTAAGCTCAAACTCCAGCGTTGGACAGAGCACGCCGCCATGGCACGCCTCGCACCAGCATAAAGAGGCCGATAACATGACGGCGACTGCCGCATCGCTCGACAATTGCAACGGCCGAATGTATCGTACCAGCCCAGTCCATTACGGGCAAATGGTCGCGACGCCCGTGTGACTGGCGTAGTGTAGACCAGCCCACAAGGAGTAGTAGTCGTATGCCGACGGACGAACAAACGCTGTTGAAAACACGCCGCTTCTCAGTAGTTGAAAAGACCGTGACTCGGCCAAATGGGCAAGTGGCTGCGTGCCAGTACGTGAAGCATCCAGGGTCGGTCGCGATACTTCCCTTGTTGGACGCCGGGCGGGTGTGCCTGATTCGTAGCCGTCGGCTCACTGTTGAAGAGACGCTGATTGAAGTGCCTGCGGGGACGCGGGAGCCCGATGAAAGCCCGTTAGAAACTGCGCGTCGGGAACTCGCTGAGGAGACCGGTTACCGATCCGCGACTTTCGATGAGCTCGCTGCGTACTTTCCTTCGCCTGGTATTCTCAGCGAGCGGATGTGGATCTTCGTTGCGCACGGACTAATCGAAGGACCGCACGCACGGGAGGCGAATGAGGAGATTGAGAATCTCATCGTGACTTGGGATGAAGCGCTTGCGATGATCGATAGCGGTGAGATTCACGATGGCAAGACGATAACGGCGATTCTGCTGTGGGAGAGACGGCAATTCGCCCCCATCGAAGGGATGCGTAATAACGCTTGACGTTATTAACGACACGCGTTATTATTAAGAGTGATGATTCTCAGCTTTCGCAGCAGAGAAACGGAAAGATTGTTTCGTCGGGAGTTGCGAACTAAGTTCGGGCGCGACGTTCAGCGGACTGCGTTACGAAAGCTATTACTTTTAGACGCGGCTGAATCACTTATGGACTTGCGTGTTCCGCCGGTAAATCGTTTGGAGAAATTGTCTGGCAATCGTGCGGGCCAGCATAGCATTCATATTAACGATCAGTGGCGTGTTTGCTTTCGATGGCACCAGAACGACGCGTACGACGTCGAAATTGTCGACTATCATTAGGAATTCATAGTGGCCGGACGGAAAAAACTGCCGCCGATACCTCCAGGTGAAATCCTGCACGAGGAATTCCTCCTCCCCCTCGGTATCAGCCAATATAGGCTTGCGAAGGATACAAGCGTGCCGCCTCGGAGAATCAACGAGATAGTTCGTGGACAGCGTGCGATTAGCGCGGACACGGCGTTGCGGCTGGCACGGTATTTTGGCACCTCGGAGCAGTTCTGGCTAAATTTGCAGGCCCATTACGATCTCGCAAGGGAGAAAGACCGGTTGGGCAAGCGGCTGGAGCGCGAAGTACACGTGCTAAAGATCGAC
>DASZZA010000758.1:0-6241 GCA_035545135.1 Lacipirellulaceae bacterium
AGCGGCACCTCGGCCAGGATCTTGGTTATGCCGCCGACCATATCGGTCGAGAGCACGATACCGCGGCGGGCCGAGATGTTGCCCACCACTGTTCCCTGAAATTTCTCCGGCACCTCCAGCTCCATCAGCATGATCGGTTCCAGGAGTGCCGGTTTCATCTTAGGGAATGTTTCACGGAAGCAGTTTTGGGCGCACACCATGAACGCCATATCGGAGCTGTCGACTTCGTGGTGTTTGCCGTCGTTCAATTCGACTTTGATGCCGACGACGGGGAATCCCGCGACCGGGCCCTTCGCCAGCATGTTGCGGAAGCCCTTCTCGATTGCGGGGATGAAGTTTTTCGGAATGCGGCCGCCGGTGACGTTGTCGACGAACAATAGCTCGCCCTCGGTTGTGGCCGCTTCCTCGTCGGTCATGGGGCTGATCACGCCGACGATGTGGGCGTACTGGCCGGAACCGCCGGTTTGCTTTTTGTGCGTGAAGTCGTACGCCACGGGCTTTGTGGCCGATTCACGGTAGCTGACCTTCGGGGCGCCGACCTCGACCTCTACGCGGTACTCGCGGCGAATCCGCTCGACGTAAATCTCCAAGTGCAGCTCGCCCATGCCGGCGATCACGGTCTCGCCTGTCTCTTCGTCGGTCATCACTTGGAACGTAGGGTCTTCCTTGCGGAACCGTTGAAGTGCTTTACCGAGCCGATCCGCATTGTCGCGCGAAAGCGGGTTGATCGACATTTTGATTACCGGCTTGGCAACAAAGATGTTTTCCAGCGTGCAGTACTTCGGTTCGCTACAATAGGTATCGCCGCTCGCGCAATCGATGCCCATGATTGCGACGATATCGCCTGCCTCGGCCGAGTCGATCTCCTCGCGTTTATCGGCGTGCATTTTGACGATGCGGCTGAAGCGGTCCTTCTTGCCCGTGCGCTGATTGAAGTAGCTGCCGCCCTTTTCCACTTTGCCCTGGTAAATTCGGGTGAAGGTGAGCTGGCCGAATTCGTCGTCGACGATTTTGAACGCCATGCCGACGAAGTGTTTGTTCGGATCGGGCTCCAAGTGTACGAGTTTGGTTTGATCGTTGGGGTCCTTGCCATTCACTTCGGCATCCAGCGGCGAGGGCAAGTAGCGCGTGATGGCATCCAATAGCGGCTGCACGCCCTTGTTGCGATAAGCAGTGCCCAGATACACGGGCGTGAATTCCTGCTCGATCACTGCATGACGGATGATGTCGTGAATCAGATCCTCGGTGATCGTTTCCTCGCCGAGCAACATCTCCATCAGCTTGTCGCTGTACATCGAAAGCGCTTCGAGCATGTGATGGCGGGCCGCCTCGGCCTCGTTCTTGAGCGCGGCGGGAATCGCCTCGACGCGCAATTTTTCACCTTTCGCGCCGTCGAAGTAAATCGCCTTCATGGTCACGAGGTCGATGACGCCATCAAAATCGTCCTCACGGCCGATGGGCAGCTGCATGAGCACCGCGTCGCAGCCGAGCTTTTCCTTGAGTTGCCGTACGACCGATTCGGGATTTGCGCCGGTGCGATCCATTTTGTTAATGAACGCCAATCGGGGTACGTGATAACGCTTCATTTGGCGATCGACCGTGATCGATTGCGACTGCACTCCACCCACCGCGCATAGAACGAGGATCGCGCCATCGAGTACACGCAGGCTTCGCTCGACCTCGACGGTGAAATCGACGTGGCCAGGCGTATCGATCAGGTTAATCGTGTGGCCCTCCCAGTTGACCGTGGTGGCCGCGCTGGTAATAGTGATCCCGCGCTCCTTTTCGAGCTCCATGTAATCCATGGTTGCGCCGGCGCCGTCGCCGCGTACGTCCTCGATCTTGTGGATGCGTCCGGCATAGTACAGAATCCGCTCGCTCAAGGTCGTCTTACCCGAGTCGATATGGGCCGAGATTCCGATGTTTCGTAGTTTCTTGAGGTCCATAGCTTTTGTCTCGCCGGCACCAGCAGGTCGGCTGGTGGTCTATAGTAGCTCGCTTGTACTAGCACCGGCCGCAGGACCGATGCTCAACAGTAAGGGGAACACGCTTAGCGACTGGCAGTCGCTGAAGTCGTGAGGCCGGGCGGAAACTTCCATCGCAAAGCACGCGCCGAAGCGCACAGCGGCGTTGGCCGCCGGCCTATGTTACAGCACGTTTTGCATTGGAAGGGGTCTCCAATTCTAAGGGTCGCCCGTACGCCAGGCTTTGCCTGACAGAACCAGTTCCGTCGCGGTTATACTCAGTGAACCGCGCCGGTCCTGAAAACGGTGGGAGAACTATGTATAGTAATTGGTTCTGTCGGTAAAGCCAGCCCAATTCCATTAAATTTTCGATTTGGCTCTGGTTTACCGACGCGTAAGGCAGGCCAGACGTAGCACGTTTGGCGGCTTTACGGCCAGGCGCCGTCGCCAACCGAAGTGCCAACCCATCGGACAATCCAACTCGAAAGCGGGCCCGATTTTGGACCAGGAACCTTCTAATCCGCCGGGGATAAAAGGGCAAGAGCAACCGGCACGGCCATCTTTGGACAAGCCGCGCAGCAGCTCGTCCGGGCTGTTTGGACCGGACTCGGCGGCGTCGTGGCGTGGCCAGATGTGGCCAGACTCGGCCCACAATCCCTGGCTCACGTTCTTGTTGCCATTCATCGTCTACATGGTCGTCGGGTCGTTCGAACCGGCTGCCCCGAAACCACCCCACATTCTGCCCAATGGCCGTGCCGTGCCGGCAACCAACAACAACTGGTTTGGCCTGGAATATCGCCAATATCCGACGGTGTACACTGTAAAGATCGCGCTCACCATCGCCGCGATGATCTTCGTTCTGCCCGGTTACCGGCAATTTCGGTTGCGCGTTTCGGTGCTAGCGATAATCGTGGGCGTGGTTGGTATCGTGATTTGGGTTGGGATTTGCCACTTGCAGATGGAACGCGCGCTATTAGCCCCGATAGGTCTCGACAAACTCCTTGGTCTGGGTGCGCGGCCGTCGTTCAACCCACTGACCGAACTTGCAGCGACGCCCGTATGGGCCTACACATTTCTTGCTATCCGCTTCTTGGGCCTGGCGATCGTCGTTCCCATTATCGAAGAATTCTTTCTGCGCGGGTGTTTGATGCGGTTTGCGATCCGCGAGAATTTTTGGACAGTGCCATTCGGCACGTTGACGCCGGCGGCTGCGGTAATCGGCACAGTGGTTCCGATGCTGATGCACCCGGCGGAGCTTTTCGCCGCCGCGGTGTGGTTCAGCCTCGTCACTTGGCTCATGTGGCGGACGCGCAACATCTGGGACTGTGTGGCCGCACACGCGGTAACTAACTTGCTACTGGGCATCTACGTCGTGTCGCAGCACCAGTGGCAATTGTGGTAATTGCCTTATCCGTCCGAACCGTCGAAGCTAAAGACAAAATTATTGGCATAGCCGCTCGGTAAGTGGTCGCTCGTGGGATCGAGTTGCTGATGCACGGCCGGGTCAAATTCGGCCAGAGGAAGCCGGCGACCGTTGCAGAAGAAGCTTCCCATGTAGCCGAACGATTCGAGAAACTCAAAGACCGGATGCACATCGCGGTCCGGTCGGTGACGGACTTCGCATTCGACGAGGATCATTGGGTGATGCAATTCGAGCGTGCGGCGCGCGCCTTCGAGCACGGCAAGTTCGTGGCCTTCGACGTCGATCTTGAGGAAGTGTGGGCCGCTGTCAGAAGCACTGTTCATTTCGGTTTTGCGTTTGGAATCCGCAAAGAAGTCGTCCAACGTGGTGACATCCACGGATAGCGTGGAGCAGGGAGCAGAGTGCCGGGAGTTCGAGGCGGCGCCTCGTTGCTCACCTTTTGCCGTCCGTTCCTGCAATCGTTGTTGTAGCGATGCGAAGTGGGTCGACTCGTGCGGCATGTAGAGTGGCATCTGACCACAACGGTTCGAGACGGCCAATGGCGCCAGCACTACGTTGTCGTACTGCATTGCCGAGAAGACATCGCGTAGATATGCAACCTGTCGCGGTTGTGGTTCGAATGCATAGACGATGCCCGTCGGGCCCACGCTTCGGCGCATCCAATAGGCGTACGCGCCTTTGTGGCAGCCAATATCGACGGCGACCTGCCCCGGGCGCAAACATTGGCGAATGAACCGAATCTCCGCCGGATCGACGCGAAATCGGTAGCGAAAGGCGCGGTAGAGATAACGAAGCCTGGTGGACATGCGGGTTCATTGTCGACCTAATCAAGCGATCGACGCAATCTCAATCGCCTGCGCGCGGCAAGAGCCTGATCGCTTTCGCAACCAGGCTCCGGCGCTCCCCCCAAAAGCAAATGCTGACGAGTTCCAGCCCCCACAGGTCGTGGTTAGAATTTCTGGCTATCGTGGCCCGGCTCGCTGCGCCCCTCTTCGTAGCTGACTTGTCGAGCAACTCGCTCGATTGGAGCGATACGATAGGGCTTCGCTTGCTGGTAGACGACAAGCCTTTCTTTATAGACTTCGCGTTCGTCCGCTGGGGCCAGTTGGATGGCTTTGTGAATCGACTGCATTGCGGCGGCGAAGTCGCCGGCGCTGGCCTGAGCGGCGGCGAGGGAATCGAAGCTAACTGCGTCTTTCTGTCCGCCCTGCTTAAGGGCTTTGTTCGCCCGTTCGATCGCCAACTGTGGATTGCGAAGTGCGCTGTCTGGACACGTGGCTAGCAGCCACGCTGAGCCGCAATTCGCCTGAATCGAATTGGGGTCGATAGCCAGCGCGCGGTTGTACTCGTTGAGGGCGTCTGAGTAGCGGCCGATGTCGGTCAGCAAGTCAGCGCGGCAGGAGGCAGCGTATGCGTCGCCCGGTGCAAGCTGAACGGCGGCGTCGTAGTGAGCCATGGCCTCGTCCATATGGCCGAGCAATTGGCAGACGCGTCCGCAGCCGCGATGGGCCACGGCCAGGTTGGGATCGAACTCAATCGCCCTCTTGTAGTCCTGATGTGCGGCGTGCAGGTCGTTTGCCACCATAAACAAAGCAGCCCGATTGGAGAATGCTTTTGCGAACTTGGGGTTGAGCTGAATGGTGCGGCTAAAATCGTCGAACGCTTTCTCGAAGTGGCCCGCCTGTGCCAAGAGCACGCCGCGATTGTGGATCGCGCGCCAGCAGGTGGCGTCATCGCGAATGGCGTCGTCGAAATCGAGAATTGCATCCTTATCGTGTCCCGCTTCCGCTTTCAGCTCACCGCGACGGTTAAGCGCCCATGCGGTCAGGCGTTTGGCGTACTTCGCCGCTTCCGCACCAGCTTCGCTTGCTTCCGCGCGGCGACAGGTTTCGATGATGCGAGAATAATCGGGCTCGGTTTTCGCGGTGGTGCTCAAGGCGTGAGCATGCGCCAAGAGCTGGTCGGCCGGAGATGGCGATGCGATTGGTCTACGTGATGCCGACGTCGTACTCGGTGTGGCAACCTTCGGCGTGGTGGTCCATGGAGAAACCGACGACATATTGGTGTCGGTCATTGGCCGAGTAGGCACGGGACGGACGGCGGCTGGACGCGGAAGCGCAATCGGTTGCGGCACTGCAGACCTGGGCAGCGGCATCGGCCGTTGGTTCGCCGCGGTGCGGAGCGCATGATAGTTATTTTCATACGTGGCGGCCGTGGATGCTTGCGCGGCACTTATCGGACGCTGCTGCTCGGGTCGACGTGCGACCATTTCGTTGGTCATGCGCGGCCGCATCTGGTAGTTATTCCTTACTTGCGACTGGTTCGCCGCCGAGGGATACATCTGAGCGGAAGGCCGATTGTTCGATGTTTGCCGGCCGAAAAGCAATTTGGGCCAGTGTAGATACTCGCCGTGAAAGAGCGCACCATGTTGGCTGCTGGAATTCGATTGCGAAACCGACGTCGAGTTGGGTCTCGGTCGCGAGTCGTAAAAGCCGGCCTGCCGGACTGCGCTGTCCACGATGCGGCCGTTCGGTTGCGGCTCTGGCGACTGATCGGTGGCTTCGATCGCCGCGCTGTCCCAAGCGTGAACGACAGATGGTATCGCGATCTGGCCAAGGACACTGGCCAGGATCACCATGGGGAAATAGCGTGCAACACGCATGGCTGAACCCATCCAACTAAGAATTAGGGGGAAACTGCGGGCGGTCGTCGCCAAACGGAGCAAACGTTGTTGCTCCTGGTCTACCACCCGCATAAGCTTTCGCTTGTTCGGTGTCTATCGACCGGTGGGCGGCCTCAACCTAATCGGAATTACCGAAAAACTCCGCAAAATCGGCAAAATCTCGCCAGATTC
>DASZZA010000759.1:0-2442 GCA_035545135.1 Lacipirellulaceae bacterium
CTGGAAAACCCGGATGCGCGTGGCCAGGCTGGCCAACATGAAGTTGAAGGGGATAGCGGTGCCTAGTCCCATGCCCGTACAAATCAAGGCGATACTGATGTCGTGCGCGATCATGTAAGGTTGCACTTTTTCGCCGGTGCCAATTCGTCCGAAGGCAGCCATCATGCCGAGCACCGTGCCAAATAACCCGAGCAGTGGTCCGCACTTGATCGACGTGGCGATCCAATTGGTGCGGTATTCGAGGTCGGCCATGACGTCGCGCTGCAGGATCTCCGTGACGACTTGCCGCAGTTGGTCGTAGCCCAACTGGCGATTGCCGACCGCGAGCTGAATAAGCTGCGGCAGCGCGCGGGGATCGTCGCCCGTAAGTTCCTCAACCAGATCAAATCGACCGTCCTGGAGCTTTGCGACGATATCGTCGACGAACTCGGCCTGCTCGTCATGGTCGCCGAAGCTGAGCTCCTTTACGCGGCGAAACCCCATGATCACATTGTACAAGCCCCAAAGAAAGTTGAGCGCAAGAAAGCCATAACAGGCGTCGCCCAGCATCATCGCAATATCATTGATATTCATCGCGAAAGCCTCTTCGGTTCCGGAGTGCGCCTTTGTTGCCTCTAACGTTAGATTAACCGGCCGGGTTGCCACGGAGCAAGGTACGCAGATAGGTGTTCGGTGTTCGGTGTTAGGTGGGAGCGAGGGGACGCCGGAGCATCGTCTCGGCTTCTGGCACCAGACCTGACGCCTAATTCGCCTCGGGGCTTGAATCGGCAGGCGTTTCCTGTACCGTCTGGTTATGAGCTACCTCAAACTAATGACAATTGTCGCCTGCCTGATGACGCCAGCGATTGGGGAGGCTGCGGTTCAGTCATCGGCCAGGATCGTTTCGGTGAAAAAGATCTGGGACCGGGCGCCGCACTGTGCGTTTACCGATTTGCGTTATTGGAAGGGACAGTTTGTATGCGCGTTTCGAGAAGGGCGTTCCCATGTTTCGGCGGACGGCAAGATTCGCGTATTGTCATCGACCAATGGGGTAAACTGGTCGCCCATTGCCCTCATTGCAAAGGATGGGTTCGACTTGCGCGATGCGGGGCTTTCGGTAGCACCGGATGGCCGCTTGATGCTCAACGGCGGCGCTGCGCCGCGCAAAAAAGATAACCAGATTGCGCCTACCGGTACGTTTGTCGCTTTTTCGGAGGACGGAGCGACGTGGACGAAACCGCAAATGGTCGCCGAGCCGGGGCGCTGGATGTGGCGCGTGCGTTGGCGCAACGGCAAGGCATACGGAATTTCTTATTCGAGTACCCGGCCAAAGAATGGAAAGCCGTTCACGGCACTCGAGGTAAGCAACGAAGGCGTGCAGTTTCACGACCTGACAGCAAAGCTTCTCGACGACGGCGAACCGACGGAGGCGGCGTTGCGATTTGCTGATGATGGTAGGCTTTACTGCTTGCAGCGTCGCGACGCGCCTTCGCCTCAGAACACGGCGTATTTCGGTGTGAGCCGGCCACCGTACACCATGTGGCAGTGGCACGATTTAGGAATGCCGGTCGGCGGTCCGAATTTCATCAACCTGCCTGACGGTCGATGGTTCGCGTGCGGACGATTCACTCACGGCGGGAAGCCGGCGACCGAATTGGCTGCGCTCGACGTAGAAAAGAACACGATCAAGCCGATTCTCACGCTGCCCAGCGGCGGTGACACGAGTTATCCAGGACTCGTGTGGCATGGCGGCATGCTTTGGGTGAGTTACTATTCGAGCCATGAAGGCAAGGCGAATATTTATTTGGCGGAAGTGCGCATTGATTAGCCTTTTGAAATAACATTGGCCCCAGCGGTATACTGACATTTGAGTCATTTGCAGTAAGCATCTACTTTTAACCTTCCAAAGCACACACATGCGAATTTCGAATCTACGATCGTTTGGCCTGTGGGCCGCCGTCTCGGTTTTCTTGGCTTCGACGTGCCTGGGCTCGAACAGTCTAACGCCCAAACAAAAGGCCGCATGTAAACGGATGGGATTGGACAAGAACGAGATCGCCAAGCTTGTCGACAAGCCGCTCTATAAGTGCTCGGAGGGCGAAGTCGATAAATACTTGCGATTCCTGAGCGCGACGGAACCAAACCTGCGCACACGAGTCGTTCAGCTCGCGCGCAAAAATATCGGACAACCTTACGAGCTGTTTTTGCTGGGCGAAATGCCATTCGAAACGTACGATCCGCAGCCGATCTACTGCTTGAGCAAAAGCGATTGCCTGGTGTTCACCGAACACACGTACGCGATGGCATTATCGCACGACTGGCCCAGTTTCATGCGGATGTTGCAGCGCATTCGCTACCGCGACGGCCAATTAGGTGTCGCCACGCGCAACCACTACACCGAGGCCGATTGGAACATTTCCAATCGCTGGCTGGTGAAAGATATTACCAAAGAATTGGCTGGTA
>DASZZA010000760.1:0-4010 GCA_035545135.1 Lacipirellulaceae bacterium
CTGCAAGATAACGAACAAGCGTTCTACTTCATCGCTAACCTGCATGCACTTAACCAGGTGCGCGACCGTGCGGAGCTCCAGAAGTGGACGCTTGAAATGGCGATCGACCTGCTGGCTCTTGGACTCGACCCCAACAAGGCGACGCTCTTCGTGCAGTCCGACGTGCCCGAGGTCAGCGAATTGTGTTGGATCTTGATGACCGGTACGCCGATGGGCCTCTTGGAGCGCTGCCACGCCTACAAGGATCGAAAGGCCAAAGGCTTGCCGAGCGATGCCGGAGTGTTCGCCTATCCCGTACTCATGGCTGCCGACATCCTGATCTACGACAGCGAGCTGGTGCCCGTGGGCCAGGACCAGGTGCAGCATGTCGAAGTCTGCCGCGACTTGGCAGGCAGTTTCAATCACCAATTTGGCGAAGTGTTTGTCATGCCCAAGGAAAAAGTGCTCGACGCATCGGCTCGCGTGCCGGGCACCGACGGCCAAAAGATGTCCAAAAGCTACAACAATACGCTTGAGGTATTTGAGGATCCTAAAATTCAGCGCAAGCAAATCATGCGCATCGTCACCGACTCGCGCCCGATGGACCAGCCCAAAGAGCCCGCCGGCGACGTGCTCTACGACCTGTATTCGCTCGTCGCATCGGATGCAGACCGCGAATCAATGGCCGACCTCTACCGCCGCGGCGGCTTCGGCTACGGCGAAGTGAAAAAAGCACTCGCCGACGCCGCCGAAAAATTCTGGGCCGAACCCCGGAAGCGCCGCGCCGAACTGGCCGCCCACCCTGAACGCATCCGCGAAATCCTCGCGGAGGGCGCGACGAAGGCGCGAAGGAAAGCGGCAGAAGTTCTCCGCCGTACTCAAATTGCGTGTGGAATTCGCAGCCCGTCGTAATAGGCGATAGGGTGGACGAATGGCCATAGCTGTTACCGTGATCGCACTTGTTGCCGCTGCCACTGTCAGTTGGATTTATGGCGTTTATCAATTGTGTTGCGGCGAGAATGGCTCGACAGAGAAGCGCACTTACTATCGAAATATGCTTATAGCATTTGGGCTCATGATAACCGTGATGTGGATGGTGGTCATTCGCGAGCTATTGAATTGGCCGTGACCCTTGATCTATGTGTTCCGCCTCTAGTGGCAGGTACTGTCGTGGTTGCGACATTCCATACGCATCCGAATCCAAGTGCGGAGGGCTGGGAACCCGGACCGAGTGCTGCCGATACGCGATCGGCGATGTTGTTCGGAGTGCCTTGCATCATTTCTGCCGATGATGGCTTTCACATAACCGGTCCGGACTCGCAACGTGGCGGATTGACAGGTGGTCCAGGTTATCCGCCCTGAAAAAATGGAGCTTGTATGAGCACCAGTATCGTAAATATTGCTGGCGATAAGGCCCTGTCTATCGCCTAGGCCGACGCCGTACGCGCCTACCGTGTCTTGTCGCCATTCCGGATTCAAGCCGTGCTAGAAGACGATGGTTGGCATGTTGATTACGAACTGAAGGACACGCAGCTCAAGGGAGGCGGACCGCATTATCTCATTAATCCAAAAACGGGCGCAATACTATCGAAGCGATATGAACAATGGTCATCCTGAACCCGGGCGAATCGCACGTTCGCCGCGGTTGCTAGCTATTCTCGACGAATCGCGCAAGGAAATACGCGAAGGAAATGCGCTCAGCCATGATGAGTTTTGGGCGAAGGTTGGCGCGAACCGACGTCCAAAGCGACGTACAGTGAAACGAAAACCGCGCAAATGAAAGCGGATCACGACGGCTGTCGCGAATAAACATCGTGCAAATGTAACAGTTTAGCCGATTGCAGGACCGTTCACGGCCCTTTGTCCGTATACTAGGCCCGTCGTTGACGACGGGTCGGCGTCGGAGTAAAGAACGTCCTTAGCCCTGTTCACAGGGCTTCTCGCTGCAGGGCTTAAGCCATACGGCGAGAAGCCCCATCAATGGGGCTCGATGAGGTTTTGCCGTCTTTCAGCACCCGCCGTCAACGGCGGGCCTAATGCGGCAGCAAGGACCGTAACGGCCCGCACCGAGCGCGGTGGGTCGTGTGCAACTTCGATCGGCTAAACTGTTACATGCAATTAGGTTTCGTCAGCGCAATTCTCGCCGACCAAGTGGAGATTCCGTCGTAACCATACTCTGCGGTACCCCGCTAACTTGGAGGTCAACGATGGGAAAGATGCGCTTCAGTTTGAAAGAGCTATTCCTGAGTGTGACGTTGATCGCCGTTGGCTTGGGCATGCCAGTATACTACGTCTGGATTGTTAAATCGCACATCCGCCTCGTTAGGCCAGGTCCCTGGGAGATTTACGCGGACCTGTTTCAGTTCCTCCTCTTGCTAAGCGCGGCCTCCTTAATCGGCGCCGGCGTCTTGCTTCCCTTTAAGCGGCCAATGAGGGGCGCGCTCGTTGGTCTATGGTTGGATGTTCTGCTGATCCTTGCCTTTGTTGCTCGGGTATTTTATCTATTCACGCATGGAAAATTGTTCCTGGGTTGGGGGCCTGAATAATGCAACTTGGTTTCGTCAGCGCAATCCTCGGCGACCTCTCTCTAAACGACGTCCTCGCTACCGCCGCGAGCATCGGCTACCAGTGCATCGAGGTGATGTGCTGGCCCGAGGCGAAAGAAGACCGTCCGTACGGCGGCGTGTGCCATATCGATGTAAATGACTTCACTCAGTCGCGGGCCGACGACGTCCGCGACCTTTGCGACAAGCACAGCGTCCAAATCTCGGCCCTCGGCTACTACGCAAACGCGCTGTCGGAGGATGCAAACGAAGCCGAAACCGCCCGCTCTCACTTCAAAAAAGTCATCGACGCCGCTCCGCTCCTCGGCCTCGCAAACGTCAACGGCTTCACGGGCGCCAATCGTTATCTACCAGTGGACGAGAACTTCAAACAGTTCACCATAGTCTGGCCCGATATCGTTCGCTTTGCCGAGGACCGCGGCGTGAAGATCGGCATCGAAAACTGCCCGATGCTCACGCCGAACACCTGGCCATTCGGCGTGAACATGGCCCGCACACCGGCCATCTGGCGGCGAATGTTTGAGACAATTCCGTCGCCGAATTTTGGACTGAATTACGATCCATCGCACCTGGTGATGCAGCTCATGGACCCGATCGCCCCCATCCGAGAATTCGGCCCGCGGATTTTTCACACGCACGCCAAAGACATGCGGATCGACCGCCACCGCCTCAACGACATCGGCTCACTCGAACCGCCGATGCTCCGCAGCACGGCCAAAATCCCCGGCCTGGGCGACATTCCGTGGGGTCTCTGGATCGGTGCCCTCACCGACGCCGGCTACAACGGCCCCGTGTGCGTCGAAGTCGAAGATGAAGCCTTCCACGACACGCTCGAAGCCCGAAAACGTTCCTTAAGAATCAGCCACAACGTGCTGCAACCCCTCATCGCCTAAGGCATAATGGGTTTTCCATGTGACCCATTTAGCCCCCGGTCAATGACCGGGAGCTAACTCCCACGGCACCGCGCCCACCGCAATGGCTTCCAACGGCAAATGGATCGAAGGCATCGGCCCCGAAAGCCGAATTGAAGACGCCGCCCGCCGTTCACTCGAACCGCGGCTCGCCGCGGTTGCCCGCTGTTTGCCGCCGGCGGCCCATCTCGCACAGCACGACATTGAGCACGTCCATCGGCTCCGCGTGGCGACGCGGCGAGCAGTCGCTGCCCTCAAGCTTTATCGAGAGTTCGTCCCGCGCAAACCCGCGCGTTGGCTTAAGAAGCGGCTGCGAAAAATTCGCCGCGCCGCCGGCGATGCTCGCGACCTCGATGTCCTCAAACAGAGAATCGCCGAAGAGTACGGCGAGCGCATCGCTCCGATTCTCGAAGTTATATCCGCAGAGCGCGAAGCCGTGCAGCCAGCCATTGTTCGAATCGCAGCGCGCTGCGGAAAGGACCACAAGTTCGTCCGCACAACGGCCAAACTCCTGGAGCGCATCGGCGCCGACCAGCCGCACGACGATGTGGTACAA
>DASZZA010000761.1:0-9849 GCA_035545135.1 Lacipirellulaceae bacterium
ACTAGTGCCTGGTTCGAATTCGATTGCGCTCGACAACGTCGTCGGGCAGGCCGTTCCCGAACCAACAAGCATGGCCCTGCTGGGAATCGCCGTCACGGGAATCGGGTTCATGGTGACCCGACGGCGTCGCTGAGTCGAACACCGCGGTCGTGTGAAACATTGGTCGCGCACGTAACCAAAGGCACGACAACGCAAAATGCTTCACCCCATAGCCTATCGATTATCGCAAACACGCGCGGAACTGCAACGTCGCCAATCCGCGCTATTTCGTCAAACGCAACCGCTTGAACTCTATCTTCGCCATCCACCACTAGGAGAACCGCTAATGATCGGCACCATTTTCAAAAGAATACTCGCAATCGCAGCCATGCTCGCTTGCAACGTGTCTGTCGCTTCCGCGACAACGCCCAGCAACTTTTACCAAGGTTTCGAGACCGATGTCGCCGGATGGGATGTCTTCGGCCCGTCGTACACGCCCACGCGAGTGAGTTCCGGCACCAATGGAATTCCCTCCGCATCTGGGAGTTACCATGCGGAGCTCGATCCCGGATCGTTAGCAAGTCCGACAGATGCCGCTACTGATTTCGGCGGGTATACCGACATGTTTCCTGCCGGTGGCTATACCACGTCGCTGGAAATCTATCTCGACCCCGCGATGATCTCGGCAGACGATACGCGCTTCAACTATATCTCCGCAGTCAGCAAGACAGACGGCAGCCATCTGCGCGATTTTGCCTTCGTCGTCGGCGGTTATACAAGTTCCGATCTGACCGGCCCGGGCGCTGGAACCGATCGGTTCATTGTCAATGGCCAAACCAATAGCGGTCGTAGCAGCAGTTATCCCAAAGATCCCAGCAAGTCACCTGTTGCCGTGTCGACCGCGGGTTGGTACACGTTCGAGCACGTCTTCTCCGATAACGCCGGCGTGCTCTCCGTGGATCTCAATCTCTATGATCCCGGAAACAGCTTGGTCAGCACTTGGACGCTCAGCGACCCGAGCGATTTGATTCCCTCGGTCGTCGGCGGCAACCGGTATGGATGGGTCTACGCCAACGAGTTCAATGCACTGGCTATCGACAATTCCAGTCTAACGACCGCCGTCCCTGAACCAACTTCGGTTGCGCTCTTAGGACTGGCCGCCGCGGGAATCGGGATGTGTGTGACTCGACGTCGTCGCTGATGGTCCGACATCGGCGCCGCGCCCGAAATCGACCTCAGATCTGTTTTCTTACTGAGTAACAGCACGAACACCTACACCTAAAACCTGGAGTTACCATGAAAGCAAAATTCAGCATCCCGCTCGCTTTAGTCACTGCTCGCAAGAAGGAAGCAATCGCGTGTGCCGCGGCGGCGGCGTTGAGCTTGATAGGGGTGGCCACGCAGGCTGCGACGGTTACCCTTTTCGATCCTTCCGCCGTTACCGGCGACACCGCTGCGATCGCCACGACCGCGCAGGCGGACATCGGCAATGGCTCATGGCAAGCGCCGCCGTCTAAATCGAGCGTCTATCTGACGCCGGCCATGTTGGGGCTACCGGTAACAACCGTCGGCGATCTCCAGTCGATGAGTTGGAACACATACAAAACGGCAGCCGACGGCGCCAATGATTGGTATCTAACGATCTATACCGCGCCCACCGGCAGTGGCGACGCGGCTGGCTGGTATCACAACCGGATCACCTTCGAGGCCCGCTACGCAAACAGCTACAGCGATCCCACGGATCAATGGGTGACATGGTCGACGGACAGCGGTCCTAACCAGGTCACTTTTTATGACGACACCTCGCACGGGCAGACGAATACCGGCTTTTACGGCGGTCCGACGCTGAGCGATCTGACCAGCGGAGCGGTGAACTGGGGCAACTATGCCAATAGCGGTTCGGCACAGACGGTCGATTACAGCGGCGACACGATCGAGTTCTTGACACTTCAAACCGGCAGCGGCTGGTCGCCCGCATACCAAGGTTACTTGGACAATCTATCGGTCACCACTACTGGCGGCAGTGCCCAAGTTGACTTTGAAGCCGTTCCCGAACCGGCAAGCATCGCCCTGCTGGGGCTCGCCGCCGCGGGAATCGGGATGCTCGTGACCCGACGGCGCCGTTGAGCTGAATAAAGCGGCGGGCGTTCAGGAATTCGCTGCCCGCCGCATAGGAGCCAAGTGAAGACGTGAGTTGTACGCAACCTGCGTTTCTGATCGCCCTTGTTTTTGTCCCGTCGTCGACACTGCGGTGTCGACGACGGGGATTCATCTTTGAGATCATACCTCACGCCCTTTGCCGCGGACGATGAGAATGAGCAAATGAGGAAACTCTCTCGCCCATCGAGGCCGTGAGCATCGTTGCTGCCGATCTGCTTACGGCGGTCCGCAGCGTTTGTCGGCGCGTGTCTCGCGTCCTTTCTGTGTTGCAATATTGTTGCTGCCGCTTGCCCGTTACCGAACATTGTTACCTGAGTGCTCTTGGCTCTTCCATTTGGCTATCTAAAATAAGAGCAAGTTGGTTCTACGCTCGATGCCCGCGCGCCGGTCACTTGGGCTTACGGCGCTCATTTGATGAATCGCACGAAATTGCGGCGGCAGATTGCCTGGGAGGCCGCCCGCCTGATGTATTCCCGGCAAGAATCGGAATACTTCACTGCGAAGAAGAAAGCGGCCCGGCAAATCTGCAAGGGCTGGGTCAAGCCGGCCGATCTTCCCAGCAACGTCGAAATTCGCGACCAAATTCAAATGATGGCGCGGCTATACGAAGGCTCGGCCCGCGCCGATAACTTGCTGGCGATGCGGCTGGCAGCGCTGGCCATGATGCGGCGGCTGGCACCCTTTCGTCCAAGGCTCATCGGCAGCGTTTTCACGGGGCATGTGCGGCAAGGTTCGGACATCGACCTGCATGTGTTTTCCGATACCGCAGAGGCAGTTACCCATTTGCTCGACCTGGATGGGCTCAGTTACACCGTCGAACGAAAGCACATCCGCAAGCACGGTGAGGAGCGAATCTTTACGCACATTCATTTGGTTGATGGCTTCCCATTCGAACTTACCGTTTATGCCGCGAATCAAGCGCACTACGTGTTCAAAAGCTCGATCACGGGCAAAGCGATCGAGCGGGCCAGCATTGCCGAGCTGGAACAATTTCTAGAGCGCGAATATCCGGAGCTTGATCTTGCTGCAGCGGAAGATGAGAGAGCGAGCCAGGTCGATCGATTCCAGGTTTTCGAATCGCTGCTGCTGCCGCTGGAAAACGTAAAGGGCCCGCTGACCTACCATCCGGAAGGCGACATGTTGTATCACAGCCTGCAAGTATTCGACCACGCGCGCGATCAACTGGCGTACGATGAGGAATTCTTGACCGCAGCGCTACTCCACGACATCGGCAAGGCAATCGATCCGGCCGATCACGTGTCGGCGGCGCTCGATGCGCTCGACGGTTTCATCACCGAGCGCACGAGTTGGCTCATCGAGCACCACATGCTGGCGCACCAGCTTGCGGACGGAAAGCTCGGTGTCCGCGCCCGCCGCCGATTAGAACAATCGGAGCATTTCGATGATCTAGTTCTACTCGGTGAGTGCGATCGTGCCGGCCGGCAAGCTGGTGTCGAAGCGCCCGAATTAGATGAGGCTCTAAATTACTTGCGGGAAGTGGGGCGGATGTTCGGTTAAGCCGTGAGTGGGTGGACCAAATGCAGTTTATGACAATCCCAATTGTTTGCGAATCAGTCGATACAAGCCGTTGCTAATCTCTCGGTGCCGCGGCACAGGCGCCTTCTTCTCATTGATTGGATTGCGGTAAATATCGTGCCTTGAGCCGTGTCGATGGAGAACGCAACCCGCCGTCCCGATTCCCGAATAACGTCCTTGCGTTTCATACATCAACGACAACTAATTTGGTTTGCGCTCCTGAAGGCGCGGTCTCTTCTTGCTCAATCATCATGTGATACGCGTCGCGGATATTGTCTTCCAATTCGCCAAGCGTTTTTCCTTGGCTAAACACGCTGGGTACGCCTTTCAATCGACCAACGTACCAATCGTCTTCGTGCCAATACTCAAGTAAAAATGTCTGGGACATCGTGACCTCCGATACCGGCGTTATACCATCCGACGCATATTGGCCTGATATATCGGCGCCGAGCGTAGGTTTGCAACCGAAAGGCTCAGTCAAACCTCGAAACGAGTGATGCGCCTAAACAAGCGTACCTTCCATCGTGAGCAGTCGGCGTTTCATCGTCAGGCCATCGGGGGCCGAATAGCCGCCGAGATCGCCGCCGGCGGCCAGCACACGGTGGCACGGCACGATCAGCGGGTATCGGTTTTTGGCCATGACACTGCCGACCGCTCGCGCCGCGCCTGATGAGCCGCATTCAGCGGCCAATTCGCCGTAGGTGCGTGTTTCGCCCCACGGAATCCGGCGGCAGGCCGCGATTACGCGCATCCCAAAGCTCGTCAGGTGTGCGAGTGAAAGCGGCACGTCGGCAAAATCGACCGCTTCGCCGTCGGCAAATAACTGTAGTCGCGCGACGACGCTCGACACCCACTTCGGCAAATCGTCGGCTTGACCTTCCACCGCAACGCGACAGAATGATTGTGGCATTCCGGGAATGCGCGCGAGAGCCAGCTCGGCCAACCGGCGTGACGGATAGCCGAACACATTTGCCATAAGCCTATCGTCGCGCCAAGCGACTGCCATCCAATTCAATTCGGTGGCGAATGGCGCGATGCATGTCGGCTGGTCGATACCGGCCGTTGTCGATCGCAAGCGAATATTGCGGTCTGGCTGATAGGCTGTGGTGAGCATCGACGACCCTCCTGGAAAGAAAGACGAGAATACTGGTGTGACGTGCCGTGCTTTGACATCGCGAAAGCATACATTCTATACTTGAAACGGAGGGGGTCGAAAGTGGCCCCCAAAGCGGGAGCTGAGGCGAAGAATTTCGAGGAAAATCGCAACCGATGACGTCCTACCATTCGCTTGCCGACGACTTTTACGTAAGCATGAACCTGACCACCGAGATGGAACTCACGGGTAGTCGAGAGGCAATTCTTCATTACTTCGAGCAGATGCAGAAGCGGTTCCCGGAGTTGAGGAACTTTTACGCCCGCGAAAAGGGCGATTTCGTGTTGGAAGCCGACAAAGACCGCGGCAGTTACCGTTGGTGTTCGGTCGAAGCGCGTCGGATTTGCTCGGGTTACGTCAATCCCGATACGTTCGATTCGGCGGTCGACCAGCATCGGCAAGTGTTAGAGTTGGCGCCGTACGGATTGTCGCTCAGCCGACTCGATTGCGAAGCGCTCGACCTCATGATGGGCTTCGACTTCACCTATCGCGGCAATCAAAATCAATTGATCGCCGAGGCATTGGGAGTGTGCCCCGCGTTTGAAAAGCTGTCCGGTATGCCGGGAACGACGTTCATCAGCAACGAGCCGGCGCTCACATTCGCGGTGGATGATGAGTGCCGCATGCAGTGCCGAGTGAACGTCGAAACGCGCACCAACGCCTACCAGATTCGCACCGGCGATTTTCAAGACGAGCAGGTGAGTGTTTACGTCACCGCTCGCCAATACGGCAGCTTGCCGCAAGAGGCAACGTATGTAGAAGTAGTCGACCGGCTTGCTCGGCTTTGCCGAGAGGTCGTCGACGGCTACGTCGTCGACGGCGTGCTGCAACCTCTGGCGCGCGCCATTGCGCTCGAATAATTTCCGTCGCCCCCTACTTACTGCTCAGGTCGAAGTTGAACACATTTGTGCCGGGTTTCACCTCAGCATGTAGCTGGGACTGCGTATTGAATCGTGTTGGAATAGATGGCGGGCTTTTGACTACTTCGTCGGATACCTGCACTTTAACCGTGTGCAAGCCGGGTAGGGCGCCGCGGACGCCTCGCTTATACGTCAGGTCGTAATGGCCCTTCTCATCGGTGCGTCCGACTGAGGGTCGCTGATTTCCAACTGGCTGAAAAATGATGTCCGCGTTTGCCAGCGGCTTACCATCGAGCGTGACGCGCCCGCTGACTGGCGCAAGTTGTGCCTGGTCCGCATTTTTGGGTTGCTTCTTCTTTGCCTTCTCCAGCACCGGGCTTGCCAGGTCCTTTCCCGCTAGCAAGGCCTCGATCTCGCTCGAGATCACATCAGGCAAATCCATACTGTAACCCTGGTGGATGACTTGCACTTTGCCGTCTTTGCCGATGAGCACCGTTTGCGGTATTCCCTCCACGGCGTATGCCTGAGCAATCTCGTTATCAGGGTCCAACACGACGGGCGGGTTTAGCTTCGCCGATTTAAGAAACTCTTTGATCGTCGCGGCATCCTCGCCGCCGTTGACCGCACGAAACACAAGCCCGCGGCCTTCGTACTTCTTCGCAACCTCGTCGATTTTCGGCATGGCCATCACACACGGTCCGCACCATGTGGCCCAAAAGTCGAGCATGATCACGTTCTTGCCCAAGTGGCTCTTCAAATCAAACGGGTGGTCATCCAGGTCTACCGTTTTGAACGCTGGAGCGGGCTTTCCCAGTAGCGGATGGGGAGGTTCGGGCTCAATGAGGGTGTCGACCTCTTCGGCATCGGCGGGCTTTTTGAAGACGAAATCGGCATTCGTGAACTTAGGCGATACGTTCCAATCGGAAAAAGTCACGGTGTAAGTTCCGGAGTCGCCCTCACCGGCGAGTTGCTTCGACAAATCGAGCGACACCTTGGTGACGACCGGCCGCGCGCCCTCTTCAATCCAGATATCCCAATCGAACTGCTTGGCAATAAAACGCAAGTGATCGCAGTCGACGCCGTTAATCTTTTCTTTACCGAGGTACTTGGAATCAGTAACGCCGGTGGTCAATGTCTTGTAATATTGACCGCCCCCTGTGGGAATGAGCGCGCCGGTCGTTCCCAAAATTGTGAATTTCAGCGGAACGCCGATATCGGTCATCTCGGCGAAATCGGATGGCACGTCGCGGATTACGTAACGCTTCAGAATGGGTAGGCACTGGACCAATTGTTTGCCATCGCTAACCACGACCATTCCCATTTCGCCCTTGTCGAGTAGCAGCGCAAGGCGATTGGGGCGCTCGAGCCGCATGGTCATGTTCGTTTCCTGCCGCACGACCTCATCGCCCGACTTAACCTCGAGCGTAGCTTCCATGCGGCACGCGAACGCCGGTAAGTTGCCCAGGTAATCGGCTGCTCGCCGGAGTATCTCTTTTGGCTGCGCGGCGCCCCCAGACTGTTTCTGACTCACGGACTTCGCTGCGGGCGGAGACTCTTCGGCCAAAGCTTGTGGAGGGAAAAGGAGAGTTGCGAAGAACGCGGGCACGATCAGCGCGCTGGATATTCGTATGGAGGTCATACAGTCTCGGAAGTCGGGCGCAACGTGGCGCAGTGTTTGAACGAGCACGCCGTGGAGGCAGCGGTGGGGAATTGCCTCGTACGTTTCGGGCGGCCTACCGGGAATTATACCCGTCAGCCGATCAGCCGTTGAACGCTTTCAATCAGGCGGTCCATCGGAAACGGCTTACGGATATAATCATCTACACCGAGCATTTCGGCGTACGCCTTGTGCCGGCTGCCTTCGTTTGCCGTGATCATGATCACGCGCATGGGTGTTTCACGGGTGCGGCGCATCTTTTCGAGCACCAGAAAACCGCTGCGCTTCGGCATCATCATATCGAGAATCACCAGGTCGGGATTCTCGCGCTCCGAAAGCGCGAGCCCCTGGTTTCCGTCGCGGGCCACCAGGACCGTGTAGCCGTTCGATTCGAGAGCGAGCCGCAGCGACTCGACGATTTCGGCGTCGTCGTCCACGAGCAGCACTCGCTTCCCTGTCTTTTGACCGTTATCTTTTGCCATTATTTTGATAAGATTTTGCGTTCATCAATCGAAGGAATGAATCTCACGCAGAGTCGCCGAGAGCGCAAAGAGTCAAATGAAAGTTACTCACGTCGGTTGCGGATCAATTCTCTGCGCTCTCGGGGCCACTGCGCGATCACACAATATCGTTACAAATAACCTCATTATTTGCAACGGCTGACGTTCCGATGTCCACGCTGAATGAGAAATCAACACGACGTGCCAAGATTCCGGCGTTGCCGCGGGTGCCCGCGCCGCCGCTTCCTTATCGGCCGCGCGACCCGAAGAAGTATCGGCCCGGAATCGCCCTCATCGGTTGCGGCGGTATTACGAAGTGGCACCTCACCGCGTACAAACGGGCCGGCTACCGCGTGCTGGCGCTGTGCGACATCGCGCTGAATCGAGCGCGCGAGCGCCGCGACGAGTTCTACCCAGAGGCCGTTGCGACCGATAACTTGAACGACGTCCTTTCGCGCAATGATATCGAAGTCCTCGATATCACGACCCATCCACCCGAACGACGACCGCTGATTGAGTCTGCGCTCCGTGCACACAAGCACGTACTGAGTCAGAAGCCTTTCGTGTTGGATTTGGATGTCGGCCATCGCTTGGCCGATTTGGCGGACGAAATGGGCGTGAAGTTGGCCGTCAATCAAAACGCACGGTGGGCCCCGCACTTCAGCTATATTCGCGAGGCCGTGCTGGCCGGACTGCTAGGGTCGATCGACGCCATCCATTGCGATGTGCATTGGGACCACAGTTGGGTGCAGGGAACGGTGTTTGAGACTGTCCGGCATCTCATCTTGTACGATTTCGCGATCCACTGGTTCGACTTTGTCCGCACCGTGATGGCGCATGCGGAACCGCGGCGGATTTACGCCTCAATGGCCCGCTCGGCGACGCAGACTGTGCTGCCCGCGCTCTTGGCTCAAACGATCATCGAGTACGAATCGACGCAGGTGACGCTCATCTTCGACGGCTTCACGCGCTTCGATCGGCTCGACCGCACGCTCGTCGTCGGCAGCGCGGGCGCGATTCGCAGCACGGGACCAAGCACCGAATATCAGCGCGTCGAGATGACAACGGCTGAAGGGCTCGCTCGGCCGCGCCTCAAAGGAGCGTGGTTCCCCGACGGATTTCATGGCACAATGGCGGAGTTGCTTTCCGCCGTTGCCGAAAATCGCGAGCCATCGAACAGCGCGCGTAACAACCTGGCGAGCTTGGCACTCTGTTTCGCGGCGGTAGCTAGTGCCGAACGCGGCGAAGCGGTGAGGCCGGGCACCGTGCGGCGATTGCACGCGGAGGAGGACGTCCCGAATATGTTGTAACGAACGCAGGAAAATAAGCTTCGGTATCTCCAGTCAATCTTGGATATTAACCACATGCGACGAATCCCAACGGGATTTCATTATTCAGCCCGGGGTTGGCCGCCTTGGCGAGCCTACCCCGGGGTGGGTCTTTCGGCGTTGTCGCGTTCGCGGCTCGAAAGCTGGGGTTGGCGACGAAGCCGCCCCAGTGTAGCGGCTGACGCCGCAACCCTGGGCTGAATGATTCAATCCCGCCGGGATTGGCGATCGACAGCAGCTGTTTAAAGTTAATACGCGCCGAGTTTGTGGCTCATTGACCGCGCAGCGTTTAATGAACGGAAACGATCAGCTATCGGTGATCGGGGCACGGTGCGACTCGTGTGACTGAGAGGTCGTTGCCAGGAGCATTCCCGCTCCGATTGCGATTGCGACCAGAGCAAGCAAGTGCCATTTGAGCGGCAAATGCATTTGCTCTTCGATCCCCCAGCCGTGGGCTACGAGCGCGTCCTGGTAATAAATGAGTGCGAGCAGCAGCGAATTGTGGAATGCGTGGAGCACCATTCCCGGAAAGATGCTGCCGGAGCGCAAGCGAACCCAACCGAGAAAGAGGCCAAGAAACGTGCTGGGCAGAAACCGGCCCGGTAGAAATAATTCGTGAAACACGCCGAAAATGACGGCTGTGGCGACGACGGTCCAGGCGCCGCTGAGACGCGTT
>DASZZA010000762.1:0-3375 GCA_035545135.1 Lacipirellulaceae bacterium
AGCGACTTGAAGCGGAGGACCATTGAGTTAATTAATGAACAGGCCCAGCGTGCTCAGGAGGGCAAGCGGTCGCGGATCATTGCTAAGCTGAATTCGCTTGTGGATCGCCGCACAATCGAAGCGCTATATCGGGCGAGTCAGGCAGGAGTGCCGATCGATCTGTTGATCCGCGGCATTTGCTGTTTGCGTCCCGGTTTGGCCGGTATATCCGAAAACATCCGTGTCCACAGCATCGTGGATCGCTTTCTCGAACATAGCCGCATCCTGGTCTTCGGCGACGGCAACAAACAGCAGGTGTTTCTCAGCAGCGCCGATTGGATGCCGCGAAATTTCGATCGCCGCGTCGAGGTGATGTTCCCGATAGAGTCTGAAGAATTGCGCCGGCGGATTGTCGAGGATATCCTTCCAACTTACCTCGGTGACAACGTCCACGCGCGTTTTCTGCGCCCAGACGGAACGTACTCCCACGCAATGCCCGGCGACGGGCCAACGCATCGTAGCCAGTACGAACTGCTCCAGCGTGCCGCTGCCCGCGACAAAGCCTCGACCGATACTTCACGCCCGTCACTTTCGTTCGAAGTGCGTTCTGACCTGGTCGACGGAAACGGCGACGGGTTTGCCGATCGATCGAAACGGAAAAAGAAGAAAAGCTCGGCGCGGTAATCGAAGATTCCGATCATGCCGCGACGCGAAGCGGTTTTCGGAGGACGGTTCGCCGGCCCACATTCGGTCGCAATGTGACGCCTTCTTCCTGCTCGACGGCGCCGCGTATGTGCTCGATGTAACGACGAATCGAGTGATCGGTAAAGAAATCGATCCGTCCCTCCTCGAGCCCGCGGACAAAGCCTCGCCACCGGTCCTTCAATCGCTGCCAGCCGGTGAGCTCGCGGATTTTCCCGTACGCATTGAGATACACCTCCTGTCCTTTGTGTCGAAAGCCGAGCCAGGCTGGCGGAACGCGCGGCACGATGTCGTTGTTGTTCACCCAGCGGTACGTTTCAATTTGTACGTAGTTTACGTATCGGCGACTGCCTACGCGCGGACTTCCGAACGTGAAGAGTGCCCGCGGATTCGAACGGATATATGACAACCGGCAGCGACCGGCACATATGGCGGCCATTGCGCCGCCCAACGAATGGCCCGAGAACCACAACGTACGCGTGTTGTTCACCAGCGCCTGCTCTAGTCGGGGCCAAAGGTCGTCGACCTCGTGCTTGAAACCGCGATGGACCCATCCGACCGTTTCGGCCATTGCCATACCCAGGTCGAGGTCGGCCTTCACGTCGTTCCAGTCGTTTGGCTCAGTGCCTCGGCAGGTAACAACGGTATCGTCGTCGTTGGCGAAAATGTACGCCTGCGCCCCCTCGCGGTCATAGAAGCGAATTTCCGGGAACCCAATTCGATTTGCTAGCAGTCCCGCTTCCGCCCGCGACAGATACGAGAGATTAGCAAGCTCCGCGAACAAGAGCGAACGGCGCAACATGCTGAGCGATTCAATTGGGCCGTCGAGCGACGAGTAAACGCTCGTTTCGGCATCGCCGTCGAGCATGCTGACCACGTTATATGTCACGCCACCCATCGCGAACTCCGTTTGACGGCGGAGATTCCTGCGCCGACGTGTCGTACTGCAACGACAACATGATTTTCGGCAAAAGCCTGCGATCGCGGTGAGTGCCGGCGCGCCCGAAATATCGCTGCGATCAATCCGCACCGGCCGATGCCAGCAGTTTGGCGAAGAACCGGCGCGCCGATTCTTGCTCTGCTAGCAGAGAATGGCGATGGGTCTCGTCCAGTCGAGAGTCCGAGCGAATCCGTTTTTCGTCGGCGTCAATCCAGTCGAGGAAGAACTTGACGCTGGCGCGACTTATCCGCGGGCGATTGCCCTTTTGGACGTAGTACGGCCCGGTGGACGCAAACTGGTAGACCCTGGGATTGTTCGTAACCGCGCGTACGAGGAACCAACCGCTATCGTCGAAATGGAGGGGCGGGAGTCGTCCTTTGCGATTTTTCCATTCGGCCAGCCGCACTTCGGATGCGACGGCGCCATTCTTGATGATCTGCAAATAGTCGACCGGCACGCTCGTGGCCAGGTTGAGCCCGATTTCCAAATCGAGCGATTGGCCGGCGTCGAGATGAAACACATGTCCAGGCATCCGGCCCTCGACCATTGGCCGCAACAACGGCCCGTTCGTGACGAATGTCCGACCGGCTTGGAGCCCTTCCCACCAAGCGTCCTTCGAGAATTCGCCGCCGCAGTACACGTACACGCGGTTGGTGCCGACCGGGCTGTCGTTGCTGCCGGAACCGCTACCCGCGACGGGTGGAATTCGCAGGCCGCAGTTCAGCACGTGGTAATACACGGTTTCCGCCCAGCGACCGTTGCCGTGTGCACCGGGAAAGAACGATTTATTGCGTGGCCGCCCGTCGTTTTCGTTATCGACCACGCCGCCGCGCAGCGAATGGTGATTGATCAGTTCAATGCCCTCCAATTTGCCGCTCGCGAGCCACACCGGCAGGTCCCAGGCATATGGCGTGCGCGCGATCGTGTGGCCCTCCACATCGAGCAGGGGTGGAGTTTCCTTGGGGGCGGACGTGTTCAGCGGCGCAACTTTCAGGCCTTCGGCCTGCATGACGAGCGGCATGTCGGCGGCCCTGCGCCGTACGTCCAAATCGCCGCCGAACCAGCCTTCATTGGCCACGTTCACGACGCGCTTCATTGCGATTCGCTTGGAATCGTCGGCGTGGCGCTCGATCTCGAAATGGCCGCTTTCTGTCAGGTACTCCGGGCCGGCCTCCAGCTCGAATCGGTAACGCCCGATGTGAAGCGGCAGCGAGATTTTCCCATTGATGTAGAAGTGCCCACCGAATTCGGCGGTGTGGGGCAGCCGCAATTTTACGGGCCGACCTGCCATGGTCTTCAGATGCATGCGAGCAGCAATTGGCTGACCGGTCGCCTGATCGACGACTTCAATCCGCAGCTCGCCATCCGAATGCGGCGCGGCCAAGCCAACCGAGCCAATTAAACCTATCAAAATCGCGATTAGTATTCGGTTACTATCAACAACTCGTTTGCTCATCAATCTCTGCGTTCTCTGCGCCGCTGCGTGATTATTGCGAACGTATCGTCCGACGTGGAAATCGATGTCCCCCCTCCAGTTTAGCATCGCGCTGCCAGGCCCGTCGGAGACTGTACATCACCGATGTTGCACCATAGCCCGATACCGTAGAATAGAGAGTCACGGATACCAGCCTGCTGAAAACTTAGCTGGCTTCTATGAGGCCGGCTTGCCTTAGAGGTTTCCGGGGTCATTCACCCCAGCTATAACGTTTTTCAGCATGCTGATAAGCGGCTCGCGATCTCGGACTTCAATGGCC
>DASZZA010000763.1:0-2340 GCA_035545135.1 Lacipirellulaceae bacterium
TCTGCAAGCCGCAAGAAGCGTTGGATTGCTTTCTGCGCACAAAAATGGACTTGCTGGTCATCGGAAATGCCGTCGTTTCGAGACACGGCAGCGCCTGATCGTCGACGACACGTGCCGAAAGAGTTGAGACGACAGCCGCCAAATTCCCGACTACATGGCAGGGGAACGGACTGTCGAGCGGACTCTTCGACATGACAACCCAGGCGATACGATCGCGACTCCATTGGAGACGGCGCGCCGTCACGATTGCTGCGCTAGGCGTCCTTGTCCTTTGCGCTTGGCTGGGACGGGAACCGTTGCTCCGGAACGCGGCTTCGCTCTGGATCGTTTCGGATCCCGTCACGCGCGCGGATGCCATCGTTGTGCTCGGCGGTAACTTTCATTTTCGGCCGCTGGTCGCGGCGGACCTTTACCGGCGCGGGCTGGCCGGCAAGATACTGGTTTCCCGGACACCCGAGGCGTATCAAGATCGAGAAGACCGCATCCCTGCGGATGCCGAGCTCAACCGGGCCGCGCTTCTCAAATTGGGCATACCTCCTGCCGCCATCGAAGAGTTTGGAAACGCAAGCACCAGCACCAGGGACGAAGCGGCCGCCCTGAAGGGATGGTCGGAACGGAGCGGCGCCAAATCGGTCATCGTGCCCACCGAGATCTTTAGCGCCCGACGTGTGCGTTGGATCTTTCGCCGCGAACTATCCGGCACAGGCGTCACCATTGCGGTCCCCTCGTTCGAGCCGCCTGAGTATACCGCCAAAGAATGGTGGAGGTCGGAACGCGGGGTGACCGCATTCCGCGACGAGCTGTTTAAATACCTATACTACAGGTTACGGTATTGACGAACACGATCATGTTGAACCGCCGCCCGTTACATTCACGCCCAAGCGCAATTGCCCCGGACTCAACGTCATGAGCGTGCTGATCGGGCATCCAACTGGAAACCCGAATTCGTACAATGCTGCGTTGGCCTATTTCGAGGCTGGGCTGCTTGAAAGCTTTTGCGTGGGATGGATGCCTGCGAGACAAACGGTCGAAGCGCTCAAGCGTTTCCGCCCGTCGCGGGTGGCGGCTGCCCGTCTCGAACGGCGCCAATTTCCGCCGCTTGCCCATGCTCCAAAGCATCAAGGCCGGATCGGAGAGTTCTATCGGTTGCTGCGAAGACTCGCGGGTACGGATGGGCTTCACGTTGCTGACCACGGCAATCGTTGGCTGATGCGGACAATGGCGCGGGAATGTCACCGCTCCACGGTCACCGCCCTCCACGCCTACGAAGATTGCTCGCTCTGGCAGTTCATGGAGGCGAGGCGCCTCGGCAAGGCCTGCATCTACGATCTGCCCACGTGCTATTATCCCGAATGGGAAAACGTACAGGCAGAGCTGCGGCAAAGATATTCCGGTTGGATCGAGCCCGAAGGCTTCCCGAGCGCCTACGACCAGCGTCTAAAGCAGAAGCGCGAAGAAATGATGCTGGCGGACGTTGTGCTTGTCGCGAGCCGTTATGTGGAAGCAACAATTCGCGACCATTATCCCGATAAGTACATCGTTCGTGCGCCATATGGAGTCGATATAGGATTTTGGACACCACCGACTGCAGCCAGATCCTCGCGGCCGCTGCGCTTCATTTACGCCGGGCAAGTATCGCTACGCAAAGGCATTCCGTGGCTGCTCGATGCCTGGGCAAAAGCTGATTTGCGCGATGCGGAGCTCGATCTTGTGGGTTCGTGGGAGCTGGCGGAGAGCAAACGATCATCCTTGCCGCCAGGCGTCAGGTGGATACCCCCCTGCTCGCCCCAGGCACTGCGCGACCGCTATTGGCAGTCCGACGCGCTCGTTTTTCCGTCATTTTCCGATGGCTTTGGCCTGGTCCTGCTCGAAGCCATGGCCTGCGGTCTGCCGGTGATCGCTTCGGAAAAAAGCATCGGTCCGGAAATTGTGACGCCCGGTTGCGGATTTCTCACTCCGCCGGGAGACATCGAGCGTCTCGTGGAGCTTCTCCGCTGGTTCAACAACCGCCGGGACGAACTTCCGGCTATGCGACGCGAGGCCAGGTCGCAAGCGGCGCGTTGCACCTGGAGCAACTATCGCAGTCTGGTCGCGCAAGCGGCGCTGAAATTTGTATAATGCACCGCTTGTTTTCCGCCGCTTCCACCAAATGAACAACTCCATGCGATTGCTATTTTCTGCAAACAGCTTTTACCCGGCCGTAGGCGGCTACGAACGAGTGGCTTTGATACTTGCGCAGCAATTCGCCGCCCGGGGGCATCAGATCAAGATTATTACCTTCACGCCAAGCGGGGGCGATGCGGGACTTCCTTTCGAGGTCTATCGGTCGCCCGGTCTTGC
>DASZZA010000764.1:0-11975 GCA_035545135.1 Lacipirellulaceae bacterium
CGCGGCGGCAGCGACTTGATCTGCTCGTCGACGTTGTCCAAGAAGGTGGCTAACGCCGCATAGTATGCCGACGGCGGGGTGTCGTTGTGCCGCGCGTAGGCGATTTCATAGAACTGCTTCATCCGGCTCTGAGACGCATCAAACAATTTGCGTGCCAGCTGAATCGGAACCACCTCATCATCGGCTCCGTGACATTGGAACAAAGGTCCATCATACTTCTGGATGCGCTTGATCGAATTGTACCGATTGCTCATCACAAGCCGGACGGGCAACCACGGGTAGTTGTGCGCCGCGGCGTCGGTCATGCGGGAAAACGTGGCCTCCAACACCAGCGCGCGAGCACCTTGTTCGGCGGCGGCAGCGACTTGAACACCACCCCCGATCGAGCGGCCCATCAGGACGATATCTTCCGGGTCCACCCCTTCGCGCTCTGCCAACCAGCGCTGCGCCGCCAAACCATCGGCCACGCACCCGCGTTCGGTCGGCTTGCCGCGGCTGCGGCCATAACCACGGTAGTCGTACACAAATACGGTCGCCGCCAGGTTCGATTGCAGGCGGAACACCAAATTGGCTTGATCTGCCACATGCTCGCCGTTGCCGTGAGCATAAACGATCAGCCGGCGAGCGTCCGGATTCGGCACGTACCAACCGTGCAGCTTCGTGTTGTCGCCCGACCGGAACCACACAGTCTGCGGCTGCAGCCAACGCGGTCGCCAATCGCCGCGCTCGCGCGACGGTCTCGGGTAGACCAACGAACGCTCAATTAACTTGATCAGCATGGGTTCGATCGGAGGAAGCTAAGTGAAAACAACCCGGCGTGCTAGCAATCGATTCGGATGGATAGGAAATCTTTAGGGGAACCGCAGGATGGGAAACAACAGGATAGCTAGCAGACCGGACCGGGGGAAGACTCAAAAACCGCGGAGCTTTAGTTGGAAGGCGGGCAATTGGCTGGTCGAACCAGGTGGGATTGGTGTGCCGTTTTTGATTTCGGAACCAGTTAGTTCGACCGAATGGCTGGCGGAAACTGCCCTACTGTGTGTCAATTGGGCCCAGTTTCCTTATCGTCCCCTCGCGGGGACTGAAACGATTATAGACGCCCAGCGGCGGGCTGTGCAGCCCTGCCGGGAATTGCGGGCAGCGAATTCGGAACCATTCCTACTACGCGCCCAACTATCTGCTCCAAATTAGGGGTTTTCGGAGATATGCGAGGAATTGGCAGCCGAGTCGAGGAAGTTCCGCAGTTGCGTAAAGTACCCAATTGGCGCCGGACTATTGTGGTCCAATCCTCGAAGCTCAAGCCACTGCTTGAGCTTACTGGGCGAGGCATCAAACAGCCGTTGCGCAAATGAGAGGGGAACCAACTCATCTGCCGTTCCGTGGCTCTGCAACAGCGGCCCGTGGTATTGTCGGATTCGCACAAGATTATCATACCGGTTTTTCATCATCCATCGCACTGGCAGCCAAGGGAAGTGCCAGGCTGCAACGTCGGTCATGGTTGGAAACGCATTTTCCAGCACCAACGCGCGGGTCCCGTTCTTCGCCGCCAGGGCAATGGCAATCGCGCTACCCAGTGATCGCCCCATGAGAACCACTTCATTGGGCCGAATACCCATGCGCTCGGCAACCCAATGCTGCGCCGCATTTCCGTCGGCGATGCATCCGGCCTCGTAGGGCCGACCTTCGCTGTGGCCGTAGCCGCGGTAATCGAACACGAAGACCGAGGCGTCCGCCAATTCGCGGAGCATCGCAGCAAACTGGCCGACCGAAGCCACGTCTTCGCCGTTGCCATGGCAGTAAAGAATGGCGCGGTTCGGCTGGGACTTTGGCAGAAACCAGCCGTGGAGTCTGGTTCCGTCCGCCGACTGGAACCACACGTCCTCGTACTTGAAACCGGTGGGGTGCCAGTCTCCCGCAGATCGCGGCGGGGCAGGGTAGACCAACCACCGTTCGAGCATCACCATCGCGAGCACCACGAGCAAATACGCAATGAGCAGCGGCCTGGCGAATCGCCAAGAAAGCCTGGCCGCCTTCTTAAATTTTGGGGCTCCCGAGTCGTTCATACGAGGTGACACGAACGATATTCGGGTTCTTATATTTTGACCTTGGTCAATTCCCGAGCGATTTCTCATAAACCGCGTGAAGCAGCGAATCGACATCCTTATACGACCGTTTCTTTTCCAGCGCGCCATCGAGCAAGCGCCGGGCATCCGTTTCGCTGTGCCCTAGCACACGGAGCACCTCGTACGCCTCAGATAGCAGATCTCGTTCGACATCGGCGACCGGTCGCGCCTTTTCCCCCACGAGCAGCGCAAACTTAGGCACTTTTCGTCGCAACTTGGCAATGATCCGGTCGGCCGTGGCCGGCCCAATGCCGGGCAACGTGGCCAATCCTTTGGCATCCTGTTTCTCGATCATGGTGGCCACTTCCTGGACGGGCCGAACCATCGCCCGCAGCGCCTTCTTCACGCCCACGCCGTCGACTTCGCAGAAAAGATCAAAGAATTCGCGCTCCACCGGGTTCAAAAAGCCCACCAGCCTCGGAATGAGCCGGCCTTGCATGGCGTTGCCTTCGAGATACTCGATTGTGTGCAGGCTGACTTCGCGGCCCAACTTGTCCTGCAAGTGTCGCCGGGCGAATTCGGGGATCAGGATTTCGTATTCGAACGCGCCGACAGCCATCGTGAGCGTGTCGGCCGCAATGGAGACGGGAATGCCAGTGACTTTGGTGATCATGGAAGAGTCGAGAGTCTAGAGCCAGAACAGAGCGCAGTAACCCGCCGCAAATCATACCGCTCAACGACGGCGGCCCACAGTCCCTTACTGACGGCTGATGGCCAACGGCTGACGGCTCAAATAGCAGTGACATAGTGCAATCGCCAGCGCATCCGCCACGTCCGGTGGCTCCGGTAATGACGGCAAGCAGAGCTCGTTGCGGATCGCCTCCTGCATCTGCCATTTGGCGGCGTGGCCGTTGCCTGTGATCGTTTTCTTGATCTGTGTCGCCGGATAACTCACCACCGGCATGCCGGCCTCTGCGGCTGCCAATAGGATGGCACCGCGCGCGTGGCCCATCAGAATCGCTGTCGTCGGCCGATCGTAGTGCGAATAAAGCTCTTCGATTGCGAGAACCTCGGGTTTCAAACCGGCAATCACATCAGCGACGCCTCGGTATATCTCCTGCACCCGCTCGGGCAGCGTTCCACCCGCTTTGCTCCGCACAACGCCGGCCTCTACTAATTGCGGCCGCCTGCTTACAAAATCCAGCACACCATAGCCGGTGGTATTGAGGCCAGGGTCGATACCGAGGATGCGCATAACAGCTAACGAATTGCATGAGCTCGTTTGTTCGTCAGGTATTATATCTCAACTCCGGGTCCACTCCGTTCCACCCGCCCGGTCTTCGAGCGTAACGCCGGCCGCGGTCAAACCGTTGCGAATCACATCGGCGGTGGCGAAGTCTTGGGCGGCGCGGGCGTCGGCGCGGAGTTGGATCAGTAGTTGCATGAGGGCGTCGGCATACTTAGCCCCTGGTGAATCACCGGGGGCTAAATTGGAAACGGTCCACTCGGTGCCGCCGGCGCGGTCTTCGAGCGTGATCCCGACCGCCGCCACCCCGTCCCGTATTTTATCGGCGACGGCAAAGTTCTTGCTCTTCCGAGCGGTGGCGCGGAGCTCGATCACCAATGGCATTAGTTTGGAAATCAGATCGTCGGCATCGCCGGCCACCGTAACCGGGTGCGCGAACAGGCCGAGAATGTTCGCGAGCTCCTTAATCGTTTCCATGAGCAGGTCAAGCGTGGCCACGGCGGCCGCGTGGTCTTTTCCGGCGCCTTCGAGATCCTCTTCCTCGCAAAAGCGATTGGTGATTTTGGCCAGCTCAAAGAGCTCTCCGATCGCGCCGCCCGTGTTGAAGTCGTCATCCATCGCGGCCAGAAATCGCTCGCGGCACTTCTCGGCCTCTTCGAGAACCGGCTGTTTGGCGACGGTCAGCGGCATCGCGCCGCGCGTTTTCGGAGCGGTGAGGGCGTAAAAGTGAGCACCCGTTATGCGTGTGAATCGCTTGAACAGGCGGTAGAAGGTTTCGAGGCCGACGCCCGCTTCTTCGATCGCCGGCTCGTTGAACAGGACCGTGCTGCGGTAGTGCGTGCGCAACAGGAAGAAGCGGATGCGTTCGCCGCCCTGGCGCTTGATGAGGTCGGCCAGGCCGCCGGCGCCTTTGGAGCGGCTCATTTTGCCGCCGACGGCGTCAGTGGCAGCAGCAGCCGTTGAAGCGGCCTCGCCGTCGCTGGGCTTTTCGCGTTCGCTGCGACCGCCGACTTTGCCACTTGTCGTGCCCGCGCGCAACAGGCCGTTGTGGGCCCAGTACAACACCATTGGCTTGTGGTGACAGCACTCGCTTTGTGCGATCTCGTTTTCATGGTGCGGAAACACGAGGTCGAGCCCGCCGCCGTGGATGTCGAACGTTTCGCCGAGCAGCTTCTTGCTCATTGCGGAGCATTCGATGTGCCACCCCGGCCGGCCTGCGCCCCAGGGGCTATCCCACGACGGCTCGCCGGGCTTGGCGGCTTTCCACAGCGCGAAATCGGCCACGTGCCGCTTCCGTTCGCCCCCGGCTCCGCCTTCGCCTTGCATCGATTCGATCGAACGGTTGGAAAGCTTGCCGTAACTCGGGTCTTTGCCCACGTCGAAATACACGTCGCCGTCCGACGCATAGGCGATCCCCTGGTCGATGAGGCATTCAATGAACTTAATGATGTCTGGCATGCACTCGGTCGCGCGGGGGAAGTGGTCGATCTGATCGACCCCAAGGGCCGCGAGGTTGCCGTGGTAGTCGGCGATATTCTCTTCGGCCACCTGGAACATTGAGATTCCGCGCTCATTGGCTTTCTTAATGAGCTTGTCGTCAACGTCGGTGATATTGACCACCCAATCGACTTTATAACCGCAGTACGTGAGATACCGCTTGATACAGTCGAAGATCACCGGCCCGACCATGTGGCCGATGTGAGCCTTGTCGTAAACCGTCGGCCCGCACAAGTAGATCCCCACTTTACCCGGCCGCACAGTGACGAACGGCTCCTTTTGGCGCGAGAGCGTGTTGTAGATACGCAGCGTAGAGTGGGCCGCGGAGGATGGCGGCTTCGTGGGATCAGTTCGAGTGGAAACGCTCATGAGATTGCGAATTTTGAATTGCGGATTGTGGATTGCGGATGCTAGTAGCGGAATTCGCAAGAATTGCGAGTCACTGAGTTTTTGCAGACTCAGCTACGTTTTGACTCAAGTAGTGCCACACAACGTGCTTCGATCAGCTCCTCGCGACCGACCGCCCCCACTCCTTCTCCGGTCTTCGCCTTCAAGCCGACTTGAAACGGGCTCAGCTTCAAAATCCCGGCGACTCGGTGGCGGATGGCGTCCATGTAGTCCGCCAATTTAGGCCGCTGGGCGTGCACGACGCAATCGAGGTTCACTATGTCGTAGCCGGCCTCGGCCACTTTTTCTGCGGCAATCGCGAGCATTTCAGCCGAATCGCGGCCTTGGTTCGCCGGATCCGTATTGGGAAACATCCGGCCGATGTCCGTCAAGGCAGCCGCGCCCAGCAGTGCGTCCGTCACCGCATGCAGCAGCACATCGGCGTCGCTGTGGCCGACAAGTTGCCGGTCGTGCGGCACATCAATACCACCCAGCCGCAAGGGCCCGCCCGGTGCCAAGCGGTGCGAGTCTTCGCCGATGCCAATTCGCAAGTTGCTCGTAGGAGGACCTCCGATTAGCTCGGACATCTTGACCGATATCAAATCATGAGAAACGATCACGGGCCAAGCGACCGACCCGAGATGGGTCGGCTATTTTGAATGTCGGTCCCGCAGCGTGGGGCAGACTTGCAGTCTGGCAATGAACGGCAGATTACAACTCTGCCCCACCGAGGGCAGACTACAAGTCTGCCCCGCGACCTCCGTGTCGAGCGAATTATAGCGGTCGGCTCCGCGTTGCGACAACACGGGCAGAATTGGTCACACTTGCTATAGCGTAACACGAGTGAGCAATCCACCAGACCGCTATCCCGCCACGGCTTGAAACTCGATCATTATCACGAGCGATTCTTCCGCCGGTTCGCGGAGCCGCACGTCGAGTTGCGCACCGTTGTGCAACAACTGAGTGAGTTTAACATCTGCCTCCAGATCGTCGCGTACGTGTACTTCCACGCCTGGGAGCGACTCAAACGGCGGACAAAAGCCGAAATACACCGCCGCCAGCCGCTCGCCAGGTGCAAATTCAGCCGCAAGCGTGCCGCGTAGCGCATCTCGTCCGTCGGCCGTGCGAATGCGCATTAGCTGTTGGAGGACTTGTTCACCGTGCTCGCCGTCCTGCCGATCGGATGCAAGATCGTCTCTATCCGCCACAGGGCAGGCTGTGTAATTGCTTTGTCTGTCACGACGCGCTTTGCTACGCATCGATGTCGGAAACCAGCTAACCAGTCCGATGACTGGCAACCAAGCCATCCAATCCACAAACCGGCTACCCGGATAGGAGCAACCCACTGCGAGCAACATCGCGCTCAGCGAAATGCCGAGAACAATCCATCGATTTGCAACAAGAAAGTAGATAAACAGCGCCCAAACACAGACGCCAGCGGCTGTGGCCGCAAGCAGCCCCGCAGGCAGTGGCGCCGTGAGCGCACCAGCCATACGCCGAACGACCAGGAATGCGCCGATTGCAATCGCAAAGACGACCGATCCGGTCAAGATCGTGGAGACTGGCCAACGAGCCTCGTCGGCTCGCATCAGCAACGTTCGCGATATGCCGTCCGTGGCATGCATCGAAGATTTACCTATGACTTATCTGACGACGGCCGCCGCCGCGGATTCAGCCGCCGCGGCAAGCTCCTTGGCCTTATCCGTTCGCTCCCAGGTGAATTCGGGTTCATTGCGGCCAAAGTGACCGCCCGCCGCCGTCTTACGGTAAATGGGCCGACGCAGATCGAGGTACTTGATAATTCCCGATGGCGTCAGCGGGAAAAACTCTCGCACGAGCTCACAAATCCGAGCGTCCTCGATTTGGCCAGTGCCATCGGTATCGACACTCACGCTCACCGGCTCCGAAACGCCGATTGCGTAGGCAAGCTGCAGTTCGCAACGGTCGGCCAATCCGGCGGCCACGATATTCTTCGCCACATGACGGGCCATGTACGCTGCGCTGCGATCGACCTTCGTCGGGTCCTTGCCGCTAAACGCGCCCCCACCATGTCGACCCCAACCGCCGTACGTATCGACGATGATCTTGCGGCCCGTTAGCCCGCAATCGCCGTGTGGCCCGCCCGTGATGAACTGGCCGGTCGGGTTGATATGGTATTTCACCTTGCCACTGATGAGATCGGCCGGCAGCACTGGGTCAATGATCTCACGAATCACATACTTCTCAATTTCAGCCTTTTTGACTTCCGGCCCGTGTTGCGTAGAGACGACCACCGTGTCGACTCGCACTGGTGTAGCGCCATCGAATTCGATCGTCACCTGGCTTTTGCTATCGGGCCGCAACCATTCGACTTCGCGATTGAAGCGGGCCTCGGTCAAACGGTTGATGATCTTGTGAGCCAGCGAAATCGGCAGCGGCATCAATTCCTCGGTGTCGTTACAGGCGTAGCCGAACATCAGGCCCTGGTCGCCGGCGCCCACCTCCTTCCCCTTGGCCGCGTTTTCATCGACACCCATCGCAATGTCGGGGCTCTGCTCGCCGATGGCCACGAGGACCGCGCAGTGATCCGCACTGATACCCATCGTCGAATCCGTGTAGCCGACCTTCTTGATCACCTCGCGGACGATCTTCTGCATGTCGACATACGCCTTGGTCGTGATTTCGCCCGCAACCACCGCCAGGCCGGTCGTCACCATCGTCTCGCACGCCACCCGGCTCATCGGGTCCTTGGCAATCAGGGCGTCGAGCACGCCATCGGAAATCTGATCGGCCAACTTGTCTGGATGGCCCATGCTGACCGATTCGCTGGTAAAAAGATGCCTGCCAGATGACACGTGCCCACTCCTAGGTATGCTGATTTGGGGAAGAATATAGATATCGCCGCGGTCAACCCGCTCAACCAACGCCGATAAACGACCAAGTCATTATTATAAATACACGTCGTCAGAACGGGCAACGGCTCGATTCGGCCGACTTAGTGGCGACTGATGAGTTACCCGACAACCGAATATCAAGCACCGATGGCACGCTGGCCCCGACACGTCTGGACTTCGATTTTTACCTACGCCACGGTATTCATACTCTTTCCATTGCTATGCCTGCTGGCGTACGCCTGGGTAAAAGGTTGGATATTTTAGCGAGGAGCACGGAGCAGGGAGTAAACCGCCAATGACGAGTTATCTGGCCCGCGACGAATTAATCGCTCGGCTCGCCCCGTTTGGGCAGCAGCATCTGCTCCGCTTTTGGGATGAGCTTGATGAGCGAGGCCGGCGCACCCTGGCGTCGCAGATCGCGATCGATCTGGCGCAAATCGCATGTCTTTATCGCCAGGGAGCCAGCTCGCAAGACTGGTCGGCACTGGCTCGACGCGCAAAGCCGCCCACCGCCATGCGACTGATCGATCGCGAGCATGGCGGGCAATCTTCATCCAGCGATGCCCGCCGGCGCGGGGCCAACGCACTGGCCGCCGGCAAAGTCGGCGTGCTGCTCGTCGCCGGAGGGCAGGGCAGCCGCCTGGGCTTCGATCATCCCAAGGGCTTATTCCGCATTGGCCCTGTCTCCGGCGCATCGCTCCTGCAAATTCACTTCGAGAAAGCACTGGCCACCTCGCGCCGGTACGGGGCGACCGTGCCCATCTACATGATGACCAGCCCCGTCACCCATAACGAACAGGCGGCGTTTCTGGAACAACACGACTGTTTCGGACTGCCACCGGAAGATGTCGTCCTGTTTCGCCAGGGCACGATGCCCGCCGTTGATGCAAACACGGGCCGATTGCTGCTAGCCGAAAAGGATTCCCTCTTTTTGAGCCCCGACGGCCACGGAGGCACGGTCGCCGCGCTCGCAGCCAGCGGCGCGATCGAGAACATGCGGCGTCGCGGCATCGAGCACCTTTTCTATCTGCAAGTGGATAATCCTCTCGTGCCCATCGCAGACCCTGAGTTCCTTGGATACCACCTGCTTGCTGATTCCGAACTCACGTCGATGGCTGTCGCCAAGCAAACACCGCACGATCGGCTCGGCGCGTTTGCGGTCATCGACGGCCGACTGCAAATCATTGAATACAGCGACCTGCCCGATGACGTCGCCGAAAAGCGAACGGCCGATGGCTCGCTCGAATTCTGGGCCGGCAGCATCGCTGTACACATCTTTAGCGTAGCGTTTCTCGAACGAGCATTGGCACTCAAAAACGCGCTGCCGTTTCACATCGCACGAAAGAAAGTGCCCTACATCGACAATGACGGACGGTTGATCGATCCCACGGAACCGAACGCGCTCAAGTTCGAGCGATTCATCTTCGACTTGCTGCCCCATGCCCAGAATCCGCTCGTGGTCGAATATGCTGAGGCAGCGGTCTTCGCCCCGTTGAAGAATGCGCCGGGCGCCCCGCGCGACACGCCCGAATACGTGCAGCAGCTCATGATTGACCAACATTCCAACTGGCTGCGGGCCGCCGGCACACGCGTTGCCGAAGGCGTCCCCGTCGAAATTAGTCCGCTGTGGGCACTCGACGCCGTGGCCGTCGCCGCCCGATTGGATCGGCCGCGGTCAATCGATTCGCCAACTTATTTGAGATAACGATGCGATACGAAGTCGAACAGAAGCATCGCGTGTCGGACCTGGCGACGCTGATCTCGCGGCTAAACGAACGGGGCGCGTCGTTTGTTGACCCGATCGAGCAATCCGACAAGTACTTCGACCATCCCTGCCGCGATTTCGCCAAAACAGACGAAGCCGTTCGCATTCGCACCGTCGGGAACCACAGCTTCGTCACCTACAAGGGCCCCAAACTCGACTCCACCACGAAAACGCGCCGCGAAATCGAGTTGCCGCTCGATGCCGACGATAAAGACGGCGCACGATTCGCCGAACTGCTCACCGCTTTGGGATTTACGCCTGTTGCCGTCGTTCATAAGCAACGATGTCCATTTCGCATCCGCGTTGGCAACTACGAGGTCGAAGGCGCGCTCGACGACGTGACCGATGTTGGCTCTTTCGTGGAATTGGAATTGCAAGCCGATGACTCAATGCTCGACGCTGCCAAACGAAGCATCTCCCAACTTGCCTCGGACCTGAACCTGGGTCCGTCCGAGCGCCGCAGCTATCTTGAACTGCTGCTGGAAAAGTCAGCCTGATCGCACGCAACTGAGCTTTTCCCCGCTTGCGCATTTTGCCATACTCCGCCGCCCGTAGGTCAGGCTTTGGCCTGACAGTCCAGTGATGATCGCCAGCCGGTCAGCCTGAAGGCTGACCTACTTTGGAACCACGCCATGAAAATCTTCTTCTCCGTCGGCGAACCAAGCGGCGACTTGCACGGCGCCAATCTCATTCGCGAGCTGCGATCGCGCCGGCCCGACTGCGAATTCGTTGGCTACGGTGGCCCGCGCATGGCCGCCGCCGGTTGCACGCTCCACGAAGACCTCACCAAGCTGGCCGTGATGTGGTTTGCCCGCGTGCTTTTGAACATCAACAAGTTCTGGGACCTCGCCTGCCGGGCCGATCGGTACTTTCGCCACCATCGACCCGACGCGGTCGTGCTGATCGACTATCCCGGCTTCAACTGGTGGATTGCGCGCCGCGCCAAAGCCCACGGTATTCCTGTTTTCTATTACGGCGTCCCCCAACTTTGGGCCTGGGCCGGATGGCGCGTGCGGAAAATGCGCCGGTTCGTCGACCATGTCCTCTGCAAGCTCCCCTTCGAGGTAACGTGGTATCGCGAGCGCGGCTGCAACGCCACCTTCGTCGGGCATCCCTACTTCGACCAGCTTCGCGCCGAGCAATTGGATTCATCGTTCATCGAACGGCTGCGCGCAAAAGACGGGCCTTTGGTAGCGATCCTGCCCGGTTCGCGGACTCAAGAAGTGAAAGGCAACTTCGGCTACTTTCTGAAAGCGGCTAAGATCATTCACCGGCGTGTTCCGGACGTTCGCTTTGCCGTTGCCGCGTTCAAACCGACTCAAGCCGATCTGATTCGCGACGCCCTCGCCGGCGCTGGACTCCCCGTCTCTGTCCACGTCGGCCGTACCGCGGAAGTCATTCACGCCGCCGATTGTGCCATGGCGGTTTCCGGATCCGTTTCGCTAGAGTTGCTTTACCACACCAAGCCGACGGTGATCTTGTATTACATCTCCCCGATTGCCTACTTCGTGCAAACGTTTTTCCGCAAAGTTCGCTACATCACACTGGTAAATCTGCTCACCGCGACCGACTTGTTCCCGAAAAGAGTTGCGAACTACGATCCGACCGATCCGATTGACGCCCACGCATTGATGCCAGAATACCTTACGTGCGAAGACAAGTCGGAGCAGGTGGCCACGCATATCATTGAGTGGCTTGAACAACCGGCAGCGCGGGCCGCTCGAGCCGTGCAGTTGTCGGACCTGAAGGAGCGCGTTGGCCATGGCGGCGCGTCGCGCCGAGCGGCCGACTACATCCTCAACACATTGGACGACCGCCGCCGACCGTCGCTGCAGACGCACTATCCGTTCGCCACGCAGGACGAGCGCCGAGTCCGCGGCGCTGCGTGAAAAAGGGTAGCTGCCCAACCGATTTCGGATTGCCGATTTCGGATTGCGGATCGAAAATGCAATCCGCCCTCCGCTCTCCCCTTCCGCCCTCCGCCTTCCCCCTTTTCCACAATGCTCATCGGCGAACCAGCACCGACTCAGGCCGACCTGCATTTCCGATTGTTGGGCTTTCCTGTTCGCGTCCACCCGTTCTTTTGGGTCACGACGCTCCTGTTGGGCATGGGAGGCGGTCCGGCCGACCCGCTCCAAACGCAC
>DASZZA010000765.1:0-2619 GCA_035545135.1 Lacipirellulaceae bacterium
GCCAGAAACCCGTCGGCACCTCGTTCGCCACGTCGAGCCGCCAGCCGTCAATACCGTCCGACGGATCGCCGTCGCGGTTCGGGTCCATCCAGCGCTTGGTGATATTCAGTATGTACTGTTTCGGCCCGGGCTGCAGATCGTCGTTTGCCGCCTTGTGCGCGAACTCCGGCAGCGTATCGACGCCCCACCATCCTTTGTAGCGGAACTCGTTTTGCGGCGTCGCCGGGTCGTCGTACGATTGCACGATGTACCAATCGCGGTAGGGCGACTTCGCTTGCCGTGTCCGCAAATCGGCAAACGCGAAAAAATCGCGACCCGTGTGGTTGAATACGCCGTCGATGATTACGCGAATCTTCCTCGCATGCGCTTTCTGCAGCAGATCGAGAAATAACTTGTCGGCTGACGTCCATTTCCAACTGGCCGGGTCGCTCGTCTCAACCGCCATCATCTTCAAATCGCCCGCCGGGTCCGGACCGAAGCACGGGTCGATATGATGAAACGAGCTCCCGTCGTACTTGTGCAGCGATCGGGCGTAAAATACCGGGTTCAAATAGATCGTGTTAATTCCGAGCGTCGATAAGTAGTCGAGCTTCTCGATTACGCCTTCCAGATCACCGCCGTATCGCCGATTGAATACGCCATTGTCGTAAAAATTCGGGCCACTCTCCTTCTCCCAATCCGCCCGCGCGTACCAGTCGCCAGTCCACGGCGAGATTTTCCAACTCTTCGGCACCTGCTCGGGAAACTCGAGCGACTCGCGCGTGGGGTCGTTCGAGCGATCGCCGTTACAAAACCGTTCGGGAAAGATCTGGTAGAAGATCGCGTCGGCCGCCCAATCGGGTACGAGAGCGGAAGATTGGTCGACGTCTAGAGCGGCCGACGGCAAACGAGCACCCGCATCGAAGTTACGTCCGCTTCGCGGCGGAGGAGCCTCAGTGCGAGTTACGAGCGGTACTTCCGCAGGTTCTCTTGCCGGCTCACGCGCTGCCCCCGGTTTATCGCACCCAACGGCGACGCTTAGTAGCAGCCCAGCGAGAACGGCGGAACACCACCGGTGCGCAGAGTACCCCGGCAACTGCGCAATTTTTGCGCGCTCAGCGATCATAGTGAATCACTTCTTCACACAAACTCATGCCGGCCGAGTACGCCATCTTGATTTGGCTGCTCTCGGACCCCAACTACCCGCACTGTTGTCGGCAGCGGCCATTACGTGGGACGAAGCCGATGAGTGCCAACGTCATCATGATCAACGCAATCGACGCTGGCTCCGGAACCGCAGCACCGTCGAGACGACTGCCGGCAACAGCGGCTGGAATCACCCGCCACCGACCGTTGCGCAAGTCCAAATCGAATTCATAGGTTCCGGCGGTAACCATTCCGGTCGAGGCATCCGCCCCGTTATTTGCGAAATCCACGCCAATGTTGATGCCCCAATCACCTTCCTTGCGGAACTTAAAGGGCCACGTGCCATCGGCTGCAATGGTGGCATCAATGGAGTACAGTCCGCCGCCCTCGTCGGTCATGATTCCGTGGCTGACATACCCGGATCCGTCACCCAAATCTCCCATCAGCTCCCAATTGAACTGATGCGGATCATCGAAACCGGCACGGCGCGTGTCGCTCGGATTCCACCCGTCGGACCAGGTCGTCTGGTTGAATAGGTGGAAGTGTATCTCGCCGTTATCATTGGCCGGAACCGTGCCGTCGCGGAACGCGCCTTGCGGCGCATCCTGAGAGTAGTCGTCGTTCGCAAGTTTGTAGTTATATGCCGTTCCAGGAGTTAAGCCCGTGACGGTCGCATCCCACACATTGCCGCCTTCATCCGTCATCGGAATGCTTTCGTCGTAGTTGTTGAAAGTGCCGCGAGCGAAGAACGCGGTTGGTGGCGGCGGCGGCGGTGCCTCGCCGAAGTGCTTTTTCCAGGCGTTGTACTGATCCATGCTGCCGCCCGACTTTCGCCACAACACGTAATCGCTCGCGTCGACATAGCCGTCGCCGTTCAAATCCGGAGTGGGTGATGTCGTAACCGCCTGCCACCGCCCATTCGGCAAATCCAGGCTGAACGTATATTGAGCGCCGTCATCCCAAACTCGCAGCGGAATGTTGGCCGCAGAGTTGCCGAAATCATTGCCGATCGCTACATCCCAGCTATCTTGTTCGCGGAATTTGAAGTTGTAGCTGCCGGCTGAAAGTGCAAACGTGCCCGTGTACAGTCCGTTACCCATATCCGCCAGGCTATACACTGGGTCCGTTCCCAACTGACGCCAATTGTTGAACGAGCCGATCACTTCCCAGCCAAACTGCTGCGGATCGTCGTAACCGGCGCGAGGCCCGCTGTTCGGATACCAACCGTCCGTCCATGGGTCGCCATTGTTGGTCCAAAGGTGGAAATTCACTTCACCATTGTTATTAGTCACCACACGGCCATTGCTCCCAGGAGCCGCCGTCGAGTAATCCGAATTCGCAAGCTTGTAATCGAACGGCTCACCGATATAGGTCCCTTCAACGGTCGCCGTGTAATGACCCCCGCCCTGGTCGACCATTTGATGCGTCAGGTCGTTCCATGGATCAGTCCCGCCTGTGATCATGTCGTTGGCCGGATCTCCGAACGTACCCCGT
>DASZZA010000766.1:0-3135 GCA_035545135.1 Lacipirellulaceae bacterium
GATTATTCTCCTGTGCGATCGCCAGCAGCGTCGCATCCGGCAGGAAGCTGGGCAGGGGAATCACCGCGGCGGGATTCCCAGCAAAGCGGCGGTTGGTAAAGGCATCGATCTGGTAGATGGGTGCGCGCATAGCTCATTGTGTTCTATGCGGGCCCTCCGGCAAAACATCGCTGGCATTGGGACTTGAGAAGATTCCCCGGCCACGCGTGACCATCCACAATAGAGTGTGGAAGAAACTGTGGAGTATAATCCACATCATGGAAACGGTGCAGATCGTCATCGACAGGAAGCTTCTGACGGCAACCGACCGGGCTGCCCGAAGGATGAAGAGCAATCGTTCTGCCCTTGTGCGCGATGCGTTGCGCGAACATCTTCAGCGTTTGGAGATTCGCAGCCGTGAGGAAAGCGACCGGATCGGTTACGCACGGCAACCAGCAGACGCGGCGGAGGTCAGCCTGTGGGAAGCGGAGGCAGCGTGGCCGGAAGAATAACGCGTGGCGACATTCGGCTTTACCGCTTTGAGCGACCGGACAAAACGAGACCCGTTCTTGTTCTTACACGGAACAGCGCTTTGGAGTACCTCTCCAGTGTCACGGTCGCTCCCATTTCCCCGACCATTCGCGGAGTGCCCTCGGAAGTACAGCTGAACGAAGACGACGGCATGAAGTCTCCCTGTGCGGTCAACCTCCACAACGCCGTGACGATCCGTCGCGACGACCTGGGAAAACGCCTGACCCAGCTCAGTGCCGCGCGCATGAATGAAGTTTGCGCGGCCCTGCGATTCTCGCTCGGCTGCGACGTACAGTAGTCACCGTCGCGCGAATCCGTTGCTAAATCGCCGCCCGCAGCCCCTTCAAAAATTCCCCGGCGCCCCGCGTGTTCAGGACATCCGCCTTCGTCAGCCATGCTCGCCGCAGTTGTTTCACGCCGTAGTGCATTTGGCATCGCTGATTGTGACCCGGGAGCGCTGCTTCGCGAAACTCCCTGCGGTTTAGTTCTGGTTCGGCTCGGTTCTGTCTAGATGGTGACGCCCCATGGGGGTGATGAATTCGACGCCGTTCGCCTGCTCACCCGTCACGTCGAACTCAAGCTCCTGCGGACCGTCGAGAACAAAAAAGTGCGTCGGCGACTCGGCAAACAAGGTTTGCGCCCGCGAACCTTCAGGGATCTCAGCCATCAGCTTGCTCCCCTCCATGGCCACTTTGACGAATCCATATCTGCCAGGATAGCGAGAGAGCGTTTTAGGCGAAACCTCGACAGGCGTCCGCTCCAGAGCGCGAAAGTCCGGAAAGTCATAGATGGTTCCGGCGCTGCGAACGAGTTCATCGGCTAACTGGCCTCCGTCTCCTCCGCTGGTCATCGCGACGAATCCGTTCCCCTGCAGATAGATCAACATGTCGTCCTGGAACAGCGCCGACCCCTCGTGGCTCAAAACAGGATTGCCAGCGCTGCCTCCAACCCTGAACCCCAAACCCCAGCCACCGAGTCCCGGCTTTGCCAGCAGCTGCACAGTCCGCTGATGCAGCACCTTGTGCGACCTTCCCTCGTATTCGCGCTGCACCTCGATCAGGAACTTCGCCATATCGGTCGGCGTCGACCACAATCCTCCCGCGGCAAGATTGGGCTCGACAAACTTCGCCGGCGGAATGCCGCTCTTCCCATCCTCCCAATAGCCAGTCGCGCCTCGCTTCGCCCAGCCGGGCGGCAAGGGCGCCTCGAACGTACTGTCCTTCATCCCTATCGGATCCAGAACCGCGCGCTTCATGTAGTCAGCGAATTTCTGTCCTGTCACGTCCTCAATCAGAAGCGCCAGTACAAGGTACCCGCCATTGGAGTAGGCAAATTTCGTGCCGGGCGTCGCCTCCACACGAACCGGTGGAGTTTTCGTAGGCTTCTCGCCATCAAGGAGTTGCAGAAATGTCGGAACGGCCTGGCTCGGATCGTAGATCGCACCATTGTGCGTACCAATTCCCGACGTATGGTTCAGCAGCTCGCGAACCGTCACCTTCTTTTCACGGGTGAACGCGTTGTCTGGGATTTTCCATCGCTTCAGGTATTGATTCACGTCCGTGTCGAGGCCAATCTTCCCGTCCTCAACGAGCTTCAGCACTCCGACAGCAGTCACCGGCTTCGACATCGACGCTGCGCCAAATAAAGTCCGCGTCGTAGCTCTCTCACTCCCGAGCGACGTGACACCGTAGGCCGCGGCCCAATCGATGTGCCCTTCCCGAATCGCCGCCATACTGATCGCCGGAACATGCAGAGACTCCATCTGTGGTGCCAGCTGCATGGATTGATGATCGGAGTTCGTCAGAACCACATAACGCGTGAGGTGCTTGTTGACGTTCGCAAGCCGGTCCTTCGCCGACCCTGCGGTTTGCGCGTCAATCGTTCCCGCAAGGTAACCCAGGAACGCCAGAACGACTGCTGACTGCCATCGCAACAGAGATCGCATTCTCACCCGGGCTGCCGCAGTCCCTTCAAAAATTCCCGGGCGCCCCGCGTGTTCAGGACATCCGCCTTCGTCAGCCACGCTCGCCGCAGTTGTTTCACGCCGTAGTGCATCTTCTCCAGGTGGCTGGTGTGATGCGAATCCGTGTTCACCACAATCCGGCACCCCAGTTCCTTCGCGCGCCGCAGATCGCGATCGCACAGGTCCAGCCGGTCCGGATACGCATTGTGCTCCACCGCGCAGCCCACCTGCGCCGCCTTCTTCAGCAGCGCTTCCACATCCACCGGGTATCCCTCGCGGCGCAGCAGCAACCGCCCGGTCGGATGCCCCAGGATCTTCGTATGCGGATTCTCGATTGCTCGCAACATGCGCTCGGTCATCTGCTCGGCCGGCATGTTGAACAGCGAATGGACGCTCGCGATCACCACATCCATCTGCGCCAGCACATCGTCCGACAAATCCAGCGACCCATCGGCCAGGATGTCCACTTCGATCCCGGCGAAGACCCGAATCTTTCCCTCCATCTCCTTGTCGACGGCGCAAATCCGCGCAATGTGCTCCAGGGCCCGCTTATCGTCGAGCCCCATCGTCATGGCGAGGTTCTTCGAGTGATCGGTGATCGCGATGTACTCGTAGCCGCGCTTCACGCCGGCATCGGCCATCTCGCGAATCGTGTTCTTCCC
>DASZZA010000767.1:0-6246 GCA_035545135.1 Lacipirellulaceae bacterium
ATCAGCGAATTGCGCAGCCAATCCGATTTTTCGAGCAGCACGCGAAACGCTGCCCCCACGAGTCCTGATGCAGCGCCTGCGAACAGCGACACCGCGGCCAATAGCAATAGAGAACGACTCTCGCCCGACAGCCTAGCGACCTTGCGCTCGTGTTTGGCGATAGGGCGTTCCAGCGACTGGTTCATGGCGGCTCGATAACGGCGGCGAACTTCGCGTTCGCTCATTTGGCGGCCCGACCGACTTCCAACGCGCTCACTTTGCCCAACCGCCGCAGATGCCGCTCTGCTTGACTATACTCGGCAGCGAGAAAGGTTTCCACGAGGTCCCACGCCACACACGGCCCAACCGTTCGACCGCCGATGCACAACACGTTCATGTGGTCGTCCTCGACGCCCTGCCGCGCCGAAAAATGGTCGCAAATCAACGCGGCGCGAACGCCCGGTACCTTGTTCGCGCATACCGATGCGCCGACGCCGCTGCCGCAAACCGCGATGCCTCGCTCCACGCCCCCGGCCGCAACCGCGCGCGCTAGCGGCACGACATAATCAGGGTAATCGTCGGTACCATTCATTCGGTCGGCCCCGAAATCCACCACTTCGTGGCCCGCCGCGCGAAGCTGTTCGGCCAGCTTCAATTTCAGCTCAAGTCCGCCATGATCGGTCGCAATTCCCACGCGCATGTTTTACCTCTCTCAACGAAAATCGATTACTACCCATTGGCCGCTGCATGGTCGGCAAACGCTATTGCGCGGTCTTGTCTCACCCGCCCGGCTGGTATCGAAGTATCCGCGCGTCGCAACTTCTCAAGCGGTTCGTGCTTGTCGCTTCCCATCACCAGCCACAGGATGCAGCGCGCCCGATCCAGAATGGGATACGTCAGGGTCATTCGGCGGCGACCTTGATAAACGCCAGTCGTCGCGACGTCAACGTTCATCACATCGAGCACGGGATCGGTCGGCACGAGCGAGGCCGTGTGACCGTCAGGCCCTAAGCCAAGGTGCACCAGATCGAGCACCGGCGGCACGCCGGCGATTTGTTCCAAGGTTTTGGTGTAATGTGCCGCGGCATCGTCCAAGTCGGCCGACTCGACCGGCATCGGGTGGATGTGATCGGAGGGCAGGGGAACCTGCGACAACAAGCTGTCGTTCAAATGCGTAAGGTTGCGATCTGGCGACCCCGCAGGAGCGACGCGTTCATCGACCTGCACAATGTGCACGTTCTTCCAAGGCACGTCTTCGCCCGCCAGGTCGCGCAGCATCTGCCAAGGACTGCGACCGCCGCTGAGGGCGATCACAAACCGCCCGCGCGCGGCCACCGCATCGCGTGCAGCAGCAGCGATGTACTTGGCCGCTCCTTGCGCAAGCTGGGGTGGATCAAGAATTTCAAACTTCACAACGAAACTCATTCTCCCTTTGGGCGAGGGCCGGAGTGAGGGCGCATTGAAATCGGTTTTGATAGAACTCCTAGGCTTTTCTCAAATCGCGAAATGGGAATCAACCAGACCGCGCTAGCGGCCGGTTTTCTCGCATAACCGAGGGCTAGCGCGCTGCGGCTGATCGTTTGAGACAAAGCCTAATTCTCGCTTACTTCGATTAGCGCTTATTACCGTAGATTAGCGTTGATACTCAACTTTCGATACCGTCGAATCAAGCTGTTCGTCGAGCTGTCGTGCTGCAGCCCCGGCTCCGTCGTGGCTTCGAGCTCCGGAATAATTCGCTGCGCCAGCACTTTACCGAGCTCCACGCCCCACTGATCGAAGCTATCGATATTCCAAATGGCGCCTTGCGTGAACACCGAGTGTTCATAAAGGGCGACGAGCTTGCCCAGCGTCTCGGGAGTCAGCCGCTGAGCAAGGATCGTGTTCGACGGCCGGTTTCCCTCGAACACCCGGTGCGGCACGAGCCAATCTGGCGTCCCTTCAGCCTTCACTTGTTCGCGGGTCTTACCGAAGGCCAGCGCCTCGGCCTGAGCGAAAACGTTGGCCAGCAGCATGTCGTGATGCCGGCCCAGCGGATTGATCGGTTCGACAAACGCAATGAAATCACACGGAATCAGTCGCGTGCCTTGATGAATCAGTTGGTAGAACGAATGTTGACCGTTCGTTCCCGGCTCTCCCCAGTAGATGGGCCCGGTTTGACAGGCGACGGGCCTGCCGTCGAGCGTAACGTGTTTGCCGTTGCTCTCCATCGTGAGCTGCTGCAGATACGCCGGGAATCGCTTCAGATACTGCTCGTACGGCAGCACTGCAACGGTTTCCGCGCCGAAAAAGTCGTTGTTCCACACGGCGAACAGACCCAACAGCACCGGCAGGTTCCGCTCGAACGGCGCCGTGCGAAAATGCTCATCGATTTCATGAAAGCCGCGGAGCATCGCGCGAAAGTTCTCCGGCCCAATGGCGAGCATTGTTGAAAGCCCAATGGCCGAATCCATCGAGTATCGGCCGCCGACCCAGTCCCAGAACTCGAACATATTGTCGGTATCGATGCCGAACTCCGCCACCTTGGCCGCGTTCGTCGAAACCGCCACGAAATGCTTGGCGACAGATTTGGCGTCGTTACCCAATCCGTCGAGTAACCACTCCCGCGCACTGTGGGCATTGGTCATCGTCTCGAGCGTCGTGAACGTTTTGGATGACACAATGAAAAGCGTTTCCGCAGGGTCGAGGTCGCAGGTCGCTTCGACGAAATCCGTTGCGTCGATGTTCGAGACGAAGCGAAACGTCATCGTTCGATCGCTGTAATGCTTCAGCGCTTCGTACGCCATCACCGGGCCCAGGTCGGAACCACCAATTCCGATATTGATGACATTGCGAATGCGCTTGCCCGTGTGTCCCTTCCACGTGCCGCTCCGCACGCGGTTGGAAAAATCGGCCATTTTGTTGAGTACAGCGTGCACCTGCGGCACGACGTTCACACCGTCGACTTTTATCGTCGCCCCCTCCGGTGCCCGCAGCGCCACGTGCAAAACGGCACGATTCTCCGTAATATTGATCTTCTCGCCACTAAACATGGCGCCGATCCGACCGCGCAAGTCAACCTGCTCCGCCAACTGCAGCAGCAATTCAAACGTTTCATCTGTGATCCGCTGCTTCGAGTAATCGAGAAACACCCCCGCCGCTTCGGCCGTCATCCGCTCGCCGCGCTTCGTGTCGTCGGCGAACAACGAACGCAAATGGACGTCGCGCATCGTCTCATGATGCGCCGCGAGCGCCTTCCACGCTGGACAGTCGGCGAGCAGTCTCTTGGCAACTGTCATCTTCCTTGGCCTTTCGTTGAGAACATGTTCCCAAAACTTTGTTCGATAAGCGACTACAAACCCCGGTGCAGCACCCGTCCATGCCACTCGTGAGCATATCCATCGCGCCGCAATCGAACCAGGGCTTTCTTCTCGAGAGGATTAGTTCCCTCGTCGTCCGACACAGCATCCTTGCATCCATCGCCGCTCATTTCGCTGTCGGTGCGGCGACGGAGCCTCCGGAACGGCGGCTCGGAGGCGGAACAGCCGCTTGACGTCGATGTCCAAAACTCCGGTACCGATTTTGCTCGGGCCCCAGCGGCTTGGCCAACTCAACGTCCCGCAATAAGTTCAATGTATTGTGGTTGACTCACCATGCGCGCAAAGCCGTTGAACCAAAAACAATAAAGCGAGCCCCATGTCCAAGACACTTGCAGGCAAGGTTGCCATCGTCACCGGCGCGTCCAAAGGCATCGGCGCCGCCATAGCAAAACAACTGGCGGCCGATGGTGCAGCCGCCGTCGTCAACTACAGTTCGAGCCGCGAAGGCGCCGAACGCGTGGTCCACGAGATCACCGGCAAAGGCGGCACGGCGGTCGCGGTACAAGCGAACGTGTCCAAAAAGTCGGATATCGATCGCCTATTCGCGGAAACGCTTAAGGCGTACGGCAAGCTCGACATCCTCGTAAACAACGCTGGCGTCTACGAATTCGCGCCGTTGGAAGAAATTACTGAAGAGCATTTCCACAAACAGTTCGCTACCAACGTTCTCGGACTGCTGCTCGCCTCGCAGGCAGCCGCTAAGCATTTCGGCTCCAACGGCGGCAGCATCATCAACATCAGCTCCATCGCGAGCACATCCGCGCCAGCGAATACGGCCGTCTACAGTGCAACCAAAGCTGCCGTCGACGCCGTGACCCGATCGCTGGCCAAGGAATTAGGCCCGCGCAAGATTCGCGTCAACGCGATCAATCCGGGCATGGTCGTGACGGAAGGCGTTCGCGCCGCGGGATTCGACCAAAGCGATTTCGGCAAGCAGGTGTTAGCTGAAACCCCGCTCGGCCGCCTCGGTCAGCCGAACGATATAGCGCCTGCCGTCGCTTTCCTGGCCTCCGACGACGCCGGCTGGATTACTGGCGAAACGCTCCGCGTTTCCGGCGGACTGGCCGGGTAAGGTTTTGGATTCGATTTGCGGGAGGGCAAGACTCCCGCCGAGCCGCAGGATGGGCACCCCTCTCAACATTGCGCAGCATCTCCCTGTAGGCAGTGCCCACCCGACTTTCTTACCCGTTTCGCCGTCCGCACTCCGGAACTTTTGCGAACAAAGCGGTTATACTAATGAGAGCTGCGCGGCAAATGATCGAAAGAGGCGGTGCCATGCCCACGGCCTCTGCGTGGGCATGTGTGAAAGCTCGTGTGAGCATGGCCACTCGGAGCAGTAACCATGGCACCCAGTGGTACATTCGCGGCGCAATCAATAATGGATAACGCATTGCCATCACTCGGCGACCACCTGCAAGCTCCTCATCGATGAACCCTTTCAAACTGTTCCGCAATTCGCGCAACGGCGACGCCCGCCCCCCGGTCGCGCACATGACGTGGGCCAAGTCGAGCGTCGGACGCACGATCTCGCGCACCGGCCTGTTCCTGAAAAAGCAGATTTGGATCTGGCCAATTCTAGCTGTGATACTTCTCAGCGTGATCGGACTCGTTGTCCGGCAATCGATCGAGACGACCATGCGCGACAACTTACAGTCGCAACTGCAAACGGTCGTCGATTTAGAAGCTGACATGCTGAACACGTGGTATCACGTCCAGCGGTCGAATGCCGAATCGTTGGCGAACAACGTCGATATTCGCAAAACTGTCTACCCATTGCTTGACGGCACTGCAAACGAATCGGGAAAGGGATCGGATTCAATCGCCGCACTGCGAACCAAGCTGGAAAAATCGCTCGGCCCGGCCCTCACCGCGCACAACTACACCGGTTACATCGTGGTCGACAAGAAGAAACGAATCGTCGCCGCCGGGCGCGCGGAGTTGATCGGACAACAAGACATTCCCGAGTACAACGCGTTCCTCAGCCCTGCCTTGGACGGAGCGACGAACGTCTCAGCCCCATACTCGAGCATTGTCGCGATGAAGGACGCCAGCGGCCGCACGCAAACCGGCTTACCTACCATGTTCGTAGGCGCACCGATCCGCGACGACAGTTTCCAGGTGGTTGGTGTCCTCGGTTTGCGGATTGATCCCGTCAAAGATTTCAGCCGCATCTTACGTCTCGGACGGTTCGGTGGGTCGGGCGAGACTTACGCGTTCGACAAAGACGGACGTATGGTATCGGAAAGTCGCTTCGACGACAGCATGATCCTCTTGGGCCTCCTTCCCGATCAGGAAAATGCGCATTCACTCTTGCAGCTTCTAGTACGAGATCCGGGCGGCAATATTACCGAAGGCTATCGGCCGAAAGTGCGCCGCCACGACCTGCCGCTCACGTACGCCGTTGCTGAAGCGGTCGCGGGAAAAAACGGGGTAAACGTCGCCGGATACGGCGACTATCGAGGTGTGCCCGTGGTCGGTGCTTGGAAGTGGCTGCCAGATGGAAACGTTGGCATCGTCACCGAGATCGACTATGCCGACGCCTTTCACCCACTCTCGATTCTACGGCGCACCTTCTGGGGTCTTTTCGGGCTGCTTGTCCTCAGTGCGGCGGCCATCTTCGTCTTCACGCTGATGCTGGCTCACTCTCGTCGCGAAGCGCAAAAGGCCGCGATCGAGGCCCAGCAAATCGGCCAATACAAACTCGAACGCAAGCTCGGCGCCGGCGGCATGGGCGTCGTATACATGGCCCGACACGCGATGCTGCGCCGACCCACCGCCGTTAAAATGCTCGAGCCCGACAAGGTGAACGAAGGCACCATCGAACGCTTCGAGCGCGAAGTGCAGATCACCAGTCAGCTCAATAACCCCAACACGGTAGCGATCTACGATTACGGCCGTACGCCCGAAGGCG
>DASZZA010000768.1:0-10494 GCA_035545135.1 Lacipirellulaceae bacterium
CGGCATTTCTGGCAAGATGGACCCATGCCACACGGCACGCGATTGTCTATCTAAAGCAGAGGGCGACAAAGTTCATGCCATTCGACTCTATATGCACGAGACTGGCGCCGATCTGGAACAGGCGCGCAAAGTGATCGAGTCGAACATGGTTATGGGGTGGTAAGGGGCGAATTCGCGCCAGCTACCCCCACTTATCAACCGACCGCGATAAGTCGCACGAAAATAGAAGTGGCTTAATACCTACGAACTGCAGATGGAGCCATTGGCGATGCTGATGGTGCCCACGGCTCGCTTGAGGTGCCCAACCCGTTGGGCGTCGTTGCCGGCGTTGATACGGACGCCGGTCGTGTAGCAACTTCAACCGACGGAGACTCTCCTAGACCGGTATACGTGGAGGTTCCTGCCGGACGGTATTGTCCCGCCGCGGCAGTCAGATGAATAGGCGTCGACGAATTTGCAGTCGGTGTAGAATCAGCATATGGCGTCGCGTTCGCAATCTGGTTCGACGCGCCGGTTGCGGGCACCTTCGCTGTCGGGGGAGACGAATTGGACGCCGACAAAGCTGGCAACATGGTAGCCGGATTAGCAACAGGCACGGAACCGGCGTAGCGATCTGGCATCGTCGAAGCAACATGCCCGGCGGTCACGTTAGTTGTCCGAGATGCCGACGCCGTCGTCGCCTGTGTTGCAGAACCGTAACGATCACTCGGCGTGCTATTGGCCGGTTGCGAGGTCGTGGGTGTCGTCGACATCGAATATCGATCATCGCTGCTTAAACCATATCGATCGGAATTGGCGGAGACGACATCGGTGTTGACGCTGGTCACTGACGACGTACTCGGTTTATACGCGTTCGGATCATATGGGCCTGCAGGAGGTACTGCGGCAAATTGTTTTGAAACTGAAGCGGTGGGCGGCGCGCTTGCCGCCCCTGTGGCAGCGCTCACATTCGTTGCCGCCGATTTAGCCGATGCAGGGGAAGCCGATGTAAGCTTGTCGGCCAGCGTGTCACTGGCTGAATAGCTGGCCAACGGTGCGTTCGCAACAGTAGCCGACGATGTCACCGGTATGGCGATATTCGTCGGAGGTTTTGCTTCACCCGCCGCGGCCAGATTTGCCGTTGACGGAGGCGCAGCCGGGGTCAGGCCAGCTACCGCCACTGCTTGGGGAGTCGTTTGTGCCGATGGAAGTGTCGGCTCGGCCGAGCGTGCGACGACCGAAGATTCGGGACCTTTATCGTGCTTCCACCACGCCCAACGTGGTCCAGATTGGCAGCCGGCACATACGGCCACAGCCGCGATCAAGGTTATCGCTCGAGCGATTGTTCGACTCATTTCCGTAGGACGCCGCAAAACGGGATCCTGTTTGACCCATTGTGATCTAGTGATCGCAAAATCAATGCGTTCGATAGCGCCGACCTGAAACGGCAATACGATTCTTCGGCATCGCGAGCCTATGACATTGACGTAAACGTCGTGTTTATGGCGATCCCGGCGTATCGTCGATTACGCCGGGTCGTTGCCTGCATAGCGATAAAGGCACAAATCTGCCCGCTGCGCGGGGCCGATTATAGATGCGCGGCGAGCATGGTCAATGCCAGTCCCGCGCTAGCTGCCATTAATTGCAGCTAGCGTAAACTCCAAACGGCGGTAGCGCGACTGGAACTCCGCCGAGCAGCTGCAGTGAATGGCAGCGAATGCATCAGGCGAGCACGGGGGTCAACCTTTAGCCGACTTATACCGATTCTCGACGGCTTTCCAGTCGACGACATTCCACCAGGCGGCGATGTAATCGGGCCGACGATTCTGGTAGTGTAAATAGTAAGCGTGTTCCCAGACATCGATGCCCATAATCGGCGTGCAGGGGCAATCGACGAGACCACTCATCAGCGGATTATCTTGATTAGCCGTCGAGCACACGCATAGCTTGCCGTCTTTTTTCACGCCTAGCCATGCCCAGCCGCTGCCGAATCGCGTGGCGGCGGCTTTCGAAAACTGCTCCTTAAATTTGTCGAAACCACCCAGTTCGTTGTCGATGGCCTTAGCCAATTCGCCACCGGGCTTTCCGCCGCCTTTGGAGCTCATGATTGTCCAGAACAACGAGTGGTTGGCGTGGCCGCCGCCGTTGTTGCGAACGGCGGTGCGGATTTCCTCGGGGATCTTGTTGATGTTGCGGCACAAGTCCTCGATGCTTTGTTCCGGAACATTCTTTCCCTCCAGAGCGGCGTTGAGATTGGTCACATACGCATTGTGATGCTTGTCGTGATGGATCTCCATCGTTCGGGCGTCAATGTGCGGCTCCAAGGCGTTGAACGGATAAGGCAAGGGAGGTAATGTATAAGCCATGTTCGCAACTCCTGTATTCGAATCGTGCCGGTAGTTTGCTTTCCAGCAAGATAACGTCCGAGCGGCGGTCTGACAATTGGCTGAAGTCAAGCCACGTTGCTCGAATTGAGTCCGAAAGATAAATGGCTGTGCGGGCGGTCAGCCAATCGTGCCGTTCTCGGCATCTTCGAGGAGCCGTGCAAGCTGTCGGCGTTGGATGTCAAGATTTTGGACTTGCCGCGTGATGTTGGCAATTAGTTCTTGCGCTACCGACCGCCAATCGTTGGCCATGAGGCCATCAGTCGCCGAGTTCGAGTAATCGGCGAATGCTTCGTCCAGCACGGTTGCGGCAGGCCCGCGTCCCATTGGCTTTCGTGCGCCTTGGTGGCCCGAGCTGGTCGCACGAAGTTTGGTGCGGAAGGCGCTCACCGTTCCAAATTCGGTTGGGTCAGTTCGCATGATCTGGGATCACTCCGCGTTAATAGTGGTGATCTCCGGTGAGGTGGCCTTGCCGTCGTCGTCGCGAGCCATCAAATACGACCTCAGACTTCCCAATAACCGTCGCGCTTTTTCCGACGTTGCCTCGCGGCGCCGGTCGCGGTCGCGGCGGGGACGTATAGTGACTTCAATTCGCGTCTCCACATACGTTCCCGATGCAAAACCCTGTGTGTTGGAACGATCGGTATGCACTTGCGATAGCTTCAGATGAATGAGGAACATCACCGGCCGATCGGTAGCGCGGCGATTTATATTTGTATGGTTGTCAGTGATCGCAAGCAGCAGTTTGTTTTCGTTCGTTTTTACAATTTTGGCTTCCTGATCGGCGATGAATCCGCGCAGCTTCTGTACCGCTACCTCGATTGGCACGGCCGTAACGAGCGCTGTTTCGACGAGCGCGCCGCCTCGCCATGGTTGGAACGGCCACCAGCCTCGCTTTGCCTGTTCTCCCATCATTCCGTCCCCCAATTGAACGACTTGGTTTCTGCCTTGGTCCTTGGCTTGAAGTAAGGCGCGATCGGCCCGACGCAACATCGTTTCCGGCGTATCTCCTGGTTGCAATTCCGTTACTCCAAAACTCGCCGTGAATGACTGGTTCGCCAGGCCCGCGTGCTTGACGGCCGCAAGTGCCTGGCGAATCGCCTCAGCCTTACGAGCAGCTGCCGCGTTCGTGCAGTCGGCGCAGAGGATGGCGAACTCTTCGCCGCCGTAGCGGGCCACAAGGTCGCCCGAACGGCACATGGTCTTCAGCAGGGAGGCGAATATGATAATCGCCTTATCGCCTGCCTGATGCCCGTACGTGTCGTTGATTGCCTTAAAATGATCCAGGTCGCTCATGATCAGGCTGCAAGGTAAATTCGATTCCTGGTGCGCGGCGACGAAGTTGTTGAGCATGCGATCGAACTCGGCCCGGTTAGCCACCTGCGTCATCGGATCCTTGGCGACTTGGGCGTGGAGCGCCTGGCACTTCTCTTCGAGCGATGTTTCCGAGGAAACGTCGTGCAGTAACACGGTAGCGCCGTGGATGGCCCCATCGTTGCTGCGGACAGGAATAGCGTGCAAATCGACGGCCACGTGTCGTCCCTGCCGCCCCATGATGCTCACCCGGCCCAACCACTGAACGCCCGTAGCAATGGCGTGAGCTACGGGGCAATCCTCATTCGCGATCCGTTGCTCGCGACCATTGCACATGTCCACCAAGCTGGGAAGCAACGTTCGACCGCATGCTGCTGCGCTGCTGACGCCGGTGAGCCTTTCCACACCCGTGTTCCAAAGCAGAATAGTCGCTTGGCTGTCAACGAACACGACGCCGTCGTGCATGTTGTCAATCAGCTTCGTTTCAAACAGCGACGGCGTGGGATCAGCGGGCGCCCCGGATTGCTCGTATTCCACAATGTTCCAGGGTACGCCAGCACCATCCTTGGGCAATCGCTGCAGCCAACGGCGCGCGAGTTTATCCGTAAGCAGGTTCTGATTCAACGAAAACAGTAGTTGGAACTGCCGTACCAACTCCGGATCGAATTGTGTTCCCGCAAACTCGAACAGCTCGGCCATGGCGCGCTCCCGTGAACGGGCCGGCCTGTACAGTTGGTCCGTGGTCATCGAGTCGAACGCGTCGGCGATCGAGAGCATTCGCGAAGCGAGGGGCAGTTCATCGCCCTGGCGATCTTTAGGACCGCGCGTATTGTTGTACCACGCCCGACTATAGTGGACGATTTCAATCAGCGACTGCGGAGCCCCGCAACTGGCGAGCACTTCGGTCGTAAGAGCCGCATGGCGCCCCATCAGCGCGGTTTCGTCGGGGGTCAGGCGACCCGGCTTGAGGAGCACCTTATCGGGTACGCCGATCTTGCCCACGTCGTGCAACAGCGCCGCGACTTCCAATAAATCGCGCGATTCGTCGTCCAATTGCAGGACAGCTGCCCACGAGCTACAACTCAATGCAACACGCAATGAGTGCGTTGCCGTTGGCGGATGCTTCGCCCGTAGTGCGGCGTGCAAGCCGCTGGCCATTCCCAGCCTGGCTTGTACCAATTTGATCTCGTGAGCACTGGCGCGGTTTTCTGCCAGCGATTGCCCGCTTTCGGTGGCGGCCTCGTCCAAAGAACTGAGCAAAGCCGATATTTCGGAGACTTGCCGCTCGCCGCTTACGACCGGTACTGGGGGCACTGGCGCATAGCGGACGTCTGGCATAGTGAACTGCGTTGGTTCGACGAAATCGGGCATCGGTCAATGTTGCATCACGAAGCATCTACAATCCGTGCGCGGCGGTAGCGCTCAACGCTGGCGCTACGCGATCAGCCATGTCGGAATGGATACCCACTGCAACCGTAGGTTACGTTCACTACTGCGGCAAAATGGGACAGGGACCCCTCGCCTTTTTTTGGCTGGCCTTTCCGGCTTAGGCGGAACCTCGCGTGCTCGAACCAGCAATATTCGCCTCATAAAAGTCGACCAGGCAGGCCGCTAGCAGGGGCGCACCGCACAACTCCTCCAGACGATACAACCCGTCGCCGCAGGCCGGACATTAGTTGCCAGCACGGAAATGCCGAAAGGGATTATGCGCCTCGTGCCGGATGTAGTGCTTGGCACCGAAATGTCGATGGCCATCATCCAGTGGGCTGCCCTGGAAATCTCGTTCATCGGGTCGCGGCACTAACCCATTTGATTCCTCGCAACGTTCGCGGGATTTGGAAGGACTATGGTAAATTTTCCAAGTCGCAATGACCGGCGTCGCCGCGTGCTTAAGGAAGAATTCCTTTCCATATCGGGGGCACGAGCCGCCGTGCGCATGAACAGTCGTGTCGACTCGGCCGACGAGGCACCACGTTACAGTGACGCCGCGGGCATCGAGAATCATCCGCAGATCACCGACTTTGTACCACGCCGCTACGGCACAATTGCACTCCTCGTTGCATTTGGCGCCGTTCTAACGGCGTTCAGTTCGGCGTTGCATTACTTCATGCTGCCTGTTGCCGCAGCGCATGGGATCAATGCAACAACCGCGATTGATCTGGCGGCACACGCTAATCTGTCCGCCTGGCTCGCAGCCGTAGTGTGGTTCGTTACCGGCGGTTTTTGCCTGGTGACCTACTCCATACGCCGACATCGGATCGACGATTATCGTGGCCGGTTCCGGATTTGGCTTAGCGCCGCGCTGGCGTGCCTTGTTCTCAGCGCCAACAGCGTGGCGGGATTTCATGAATTTCTGGCAGATGTGCTAACCCATGTTACCGGCTGGACCGCGTTGCGTTACGGCGCCGCGTGGTGGCTGGCGATTGCGGGCTTGCCGCTGATATGGATATTCGCTCGCGTGCTGCTCGACGTCCGTGAATGCCGTCTAGCCGCTACGCTGCTTGTCGGCGCCGCGGCTTGTTACGCACTCAGCACGGCGAGTCTGCTCGGATACGGACCTGCCGTGGTACCCTATCTTGACCCGATCTTGATCGCGGCTCCGCTGCTGTTCGGTCATTGGCTCGTCTTTATCGCCGTCCTTTGCAATGCTCGGTTCGTCGTACTCGATGCCCAGGGGCTTATAACGATTGGACGTCGAGTGAAGGAAAAGACGGCCGCCGATGCGTCGAACGCCAAGCCGGCGTCGATAAAGAGTTCGCCAGCCACGTCAACGAGCTCGACAACGGCGACGACAGTGCCCGCGCGACCCACATTGCAACCGGCGAGAACTCCCGTCGACTCCGACAAATGGCTCGACGGTCGGCGGCCAGAACGCAACCGATACGAGGACGACGACGATCCGTCAACGGGTGACCGCAAGCTGAGCAAGGCGGAACGCAAGCAATTGCGTAAGCTTAAAGCACAGAATCGTGCAGCATAGGTCGAAACTGTTGGCGGTTTCGGACTGGATGTTGGGTATTGGATGTTGGATATTGGATGTTCGTAATCCATCATGATCATCCACAACTAGCATCCAGCTACTATGGCCGTTCGTACGCGATTCGCCCCAAGTCCCACTGGATATCTGCACATCGGCGGCGTGTGGACTGCGCTCTTCAACTGGCTGTTGGCCAAAGGGCAGGGGGGGCAGTTTATCCTGCGGATCGACGATACCGACGTCCAGCGAAACGTGGATGAAGCCCTCGCCCCCATTTTGCATGGGCTAAAATGGGTTGGATTGAACTGGGACGAAGGACCCGAAGTAGGAGGACCGTGCGGCCCCTACTACCAATCGCTACGACTCGAAAAGTATCAGACAGCGGTGAAGAAGCTGCTGGACGTTGGCGCCGCGTATCGTGACTACGCGACGACCGAAGAATTGCAAGCCGAGCGCGAGGCTGCCCAAACCGCCGGTCGGCCATTTGTCTATAGCCGCCGTTGGCGGGCAGAAACCGACGCCGACATCCGCCGATTCGAAGGCGAAGGCCGGCAAGGAGTCGTGCGGTTGCTTATGCCGCGCGAAGGCCAGTTGGTAATCAACGATCTTATTCGCGGTGAGGTGCGCATCGATTGGGCGAGCGAGCAGGATCACGTGATCCAACGCGCCAATGGCACTTGCCTGTATCACCTGGCAACGGTTGTCGACGACCACGAGATGAATATTTCGCACGTGGTTCGGGCGGAAGAACATCTATCGAACACACCTAGGCAGGTGTTTATGTTTGAAAAGCTCGGTTACGAATTGCCGCAATTTGCACACCTGCCATTCGTTGCCGAGCCCGGTAGCAAGACCAAGCTCAGCAAGCGCAAGCTCGACAAGTATTTAAAAAACCCCGAATTTGCGCAGCTCATGAATCATGGCCAGTCGATCGCGCGAAGACTTGGTCTGGCGGTAAACGAGGAAACGTTTAATCCCGTAATCGTCGATTTTTACGAACAGGTCGGCTTTTTGCCCGATGCGCTCGTCAATTACTTGTTGCTCCTGGGCTGGTCGCTCGACGACAAAACCGAAGACTTCACACGCGACGAAATGCTGCGCAAATTTTCATTGGACCGCGTGAATAAGGCTCCGGCAAGTTTTGACCCGGAAAAGCTGATGGCATTCCAGTCGCGGGCGATGCAGCGGCTGCCAGTCAAACAGCGTGTGGCAAAGGTAGTGCCATTTCTGAAGCGGGCTAAACTTGTGGCCGATCCGCCGCCTTGTGACACGGCGCCGTACGTTAATCGCATCGTCGAGGCCGCTCGTGACCGGTTGAAGGTGGCCGGCGATATCTTGGACTTCGACGATTTTTTCATCGCGGACGATAATCTGCAGATCGACGAGTCGGCCTTCACCAAACGACTGCGAAAACCCGCTGCGGCCCGCCAGTTGCTCGCTAAATTTCGCCACGCGCTTGCCGCTGCCGAGCCGTTTACTGCGGAACGGATTGAATCGCTGACGCACGAGTTCGTCGCAGCGAATCGCATCAAGATTGGCGACATTGTGCACGCGGTACGCGTGGCCGTCACAGGCAAGGCCGTCGGCTTCGGTCTATTCGACACGCTCGCAATCCTCGGCCGCCAAAGGTGTCTCGTCCGCATCGACCACGCTCTGAGTCGCTTGCCGAACACTACCGAAAATCAAAAACTCGCTTAGTACCTGCTTCAACGTCGAGTGTGCGTCCGCTATATTACGGGTCCGGACCCGAGAGGCTCATTTTGTTTTGGGAAATCGAACCGATATAGAGCTGTTGAAAACTCTGTAGCTGGGGGCTATGACCCCGGAATTCTTCGAGAAACGCCGGCCTCACAGAGGCCAGCTACAGCTTTTCCAAAAGCTGCTGGAGCCTGTAATCGGCTTCGTCCGATGTCCGACCACCCGCTCAATTCTGATTGGCTCGAACGTGCTCTTGAATCCGCACGTCGCCGAGTTCGCCAAGTCGAGATCGATGCTTGCCGAATCCGCACCGATTTGGCTCAGCTTGAGGTGACGAACGCCGCATCGGTGATAGATAGTGATGTCGCGGGATACGTCCGGGAGGACCTTTGCGGGACTCGCCCATTAGCCAACGATCTGCACGATCCGGCTACGGAAGAAGAGTATATCGGGCCATCGCCGGAAGTAACGATTCTCGATGAATCGGCAAAAATCGCGACGCTCGAGATCGGCTGGCAGCCAGCTGCGACACCTCTTCCTGATGGCATGGATATCCTCGTTAGCGCACCGATGCCAACCGAAATGGCCGCGTGTGAGCAAAAGCCAGAGCAAACCGCGACGGAGCATGTTCCGGAGCCATCGAACCTTACTAAGCTAGCCGGTCGACCGCGACATATTTATCGCCGCCCGACATCGCCCCTGATGGCCAGCCTCCTCGTGCATGGCGCCGTCCTCTTTCTGGCCGCATCGGTCACGGTCGCGACGATCGACCGTATCGACCCGCAGTTCGCGCCGACAGTTCTCGACCTTAGCCACGAGCCGGCCAAGAAGTCGGTCGAATTCGATCCTCACGAACTCGCTGACCTCGGCAAAACGGGAATACACAAAGCACTTGCTGATTTACCGAAGTTTGACGGCCTCGCTGCTTTGGACCAGCCGCCAATGCCGATCGATCTCAAGTCACTCGATGGTCCTGTATCATTGGGCCGAGCCGGATTGCCGGATATGATTCCTACGGAGCCAGGCACGTTGATGAACGGTGCCGGCGGCGCGAGTGCGGCGGGCCACGGCGCGCCGATCGGCTTGGGCCACGCGAATCAGCGTGGAGGAGGTAGGGCGGATCATGCGACCAGTCCTCGCACCGCCCGCGCGGGCAATCGTTCGGATTCAACCTTTTTCTTCGGCACGCAGGCGAAGGGCAACCGTTTTGTGTTCATCGTCGACAATTCCAGCAGCATGAAAGGCGGACGGCTCGAGATGGCGGTTGCCGAATTGATTCGAACTGTCGACAGTCTTACTGCCCGCCAAAGCTTTTATGTCATCTTTGTCAGCGACCAAACCTATCCGATGTTCTATCCACAGCAAGAGCCGACTTTGGCGCTGGCGACGAACGCCAATAAAAAGCGATTGGCGGAATGGGCGCCCAAGGCAATACTGGCCTCCGGCAAGAATCGCGAGTTGATTAAGGCGATGGATATGGCGGCGGCTCTGCAGCCGCAGGCCGTATATCTGCTATGGGACGGCGACCTGCGCTACAGCGAGAAAGTGCGGTTCGACGTTCTCAACCATCTCACGCAGCACACCGCCGGTTGGAACTTCGTCGTCCATACGCTCGGCATGGGCATTACGTCGCTCGACAGCGAACAGAACCTGAGGATGATTGCCCAGGCCCACGGCGGCATATATCGAAGAATTGATATTCCAAAGGGCCGCACGCGGTAACGACGCTTCATCGGTCGATTTGCCGATTTCGCGCCTTGACTCTCATCCGGCACGACGCGAACTATTTTCATCATGCCGCACGATCATCCGCACGTCGACGAACACGTCAGCGACCGACGCTTGGTGCTGGCCCTGCTGCTCAACCTCCTGCTCACGATCGTTGAAGCGGTCGCCGGTATGTTGGCTGGTAGTCTTGCGCTCGTGGCAGATGCGGTGCACAACCTGAGCGATTGTGGTTCGTTCGTAATCGCACTGGTGGCACGCCGCATCGGCCGGTGGCCATCGGATGAACTCCGCACGTTCGGCTACCGCCGTGCGGAGATCATCGGCGCGCTTGTGAATCTCACGATTCTCATCGTGATCAGCCTTTATCTCGTATATGAGGCCTTCGAACGGTTCTTTATTCCGCATCCGATCCAT
>DASZZA010000769.1:0-7086 GCA_035545135.1 Lacipirellulaceae bacterium
GTGAAATCGCGAACCCTGCGCGGAACAAACCGGCCGTCGAATCGACCCGCGGCATCTCGAGGGCGAAGGCGTCAAACGCGGCTGCGCGGCAATAGGCGGGCATTCGTGCAATATAGCCGACCTATCTTGGGTCGGTACCAAACACTGTAAATCCGGCCAAGCTGGCCGGGCGGGGTCGGTCAGGTAACCCGCACCGCGTCCCAATGCGCCGTGCCCTGACGCGTCGCGTACAGCACGATTTTTCCATGTCGAAAGTTCGGGCGCAGGCGTTTGCCGACATCCACGGTGCCCGTGGTTAGCGGCTCGCCCGTTTCCACCGCGACGACTTCATCAACGCCCCGGGCCCGTATATCGGCCACATCGAGGCAGCCAGTCACATCGTACCAGTCGGCCCCGTTTGACCCAAAATATACAACGCGGCCGTCGTTTCGCGTTGCCATGAGTCCGATGGCTGCCAAAGCGCCGATTACGCCGTCCTCCGTACCGCCCAGGCCTTGCAGGTGAATCTTGTGCTTCGCTGCGAGTTGCCGCGCCTCGTCCTGCGACACAAGCTCTCGCTGGCAACGTAACCCCCAGTCTACAACGGACGATGGCACATGATCGACTACGCACAGCCCCGGATCGCTGCCAACCGGGCACCAAGGCACGATCAACTCTCGAAGCCGTTCCTGCAGGGTGGACATTGCCCACCGATCGCTCGAACCAAATTGCGACGGCGTGTTGGGCCGTGCCCACCCTACGGGTTCCAGTAAGATCGATGCGCAGCCATTCTTCTTCGTGCACGGCACGCGCGGATCTTCGAGCAGCTGGTGCCGGAGAATCATTTGCCCGCGAAACTGGCCGGCCAACTCGCGCACCAGGTGACGAGCCAACTGATTGGTGCCTGGGTCATCGAGCGTGTCGGTGTCGTCAATTCCGACGTAAATCATCGTCCACTCGAACGCGGAACCAAACGGCCGCTCCAATGAACCCCGCTAGCGCGCCGCATAGTAGATACGTTGCGGCCGCCATCGAACCGAAAGCCTGAAAGTGCCCGCCGCCGCGAACCGATTCGAAGGCGAAGGTTACGCCCGCCATCTTGAGCGCGAGCGCAAGCAAATTTGCCACAGCCCCTGCGACAACGAAACGAGCGTAGAGCCGCCATCCTTTCGACCCGCCCAGCATCGCGATATCCAGAACCGGGCCCAGCGCCAGAACGCTCAGCACCGCCGTTGGTGGAAATACGCCGACGTGACCGGCCATCATAGCGACCGACGTGACGCCTGCTCCAATTGACATGACAATGCCCGCCAGCCGCCGCGGCACCAGGGCCAGTCCCATCGCCATCGGTAGCGCACCGATGAGAATGGCATGACCCGGCACGCGAAACGACCAGTGCAAAAACCCGGCCGCAGCCGCCGCGAGCGCGCCGCACCCCAGCAAGCAGAGAAGTTCAGCCGCCGAAATTTGGGCCGCGCGCGAGATGACCGGCATGCGGCTGCTATCTCCGAGATCCGATTGCGGTGCGAAAGCGGTGGCAAGCATGGCCGGTCCAACCTTTCTCCTACTCTTCCTTTTCTATCGTCGCTTCAGAAAAAACGCCAGCGGCCCAACGGCGGTCAGCAGCCAAACCGATGGCTCCGGAACGGCGATGCTTTGGTACGTAATCGTCAGGCGCGGTCGCCACGCGGGGTCCAAAGAATTCGACACGCCGCTCGAATTCTGTGTCGCCTCCCGCGAATAAAACGCCTTCACAGTTTGATTTGCCGCTTCGTTCTCATTGATCAATGCCCAACCAAAATTCGATGCGGGATCGTCCAGCCAACTTTGCACGTCGTCGACGAGCGCGGCAGTCGAACTCCATGTGAACGGCGTATCGGTCGGCCCACCGACGGATGCTGTCGCACTTGCAACGGTATTAAAATCGCCTGTCGCGCCGGGAGATGACCAGGAAACCGAATCATACTCGGCATCGTCCCAAGTGGCATCACCAGAGCTCGCTGGGAATCCGGCTCCGCTTCCGCCAATCGTCAAGCTTGAACTGCCGGCGGCGCCTTCACCCCAATCCTTCGTGAGCTTGTGCAAACCGATCGACTGAACGTTCGTATTAGCTGCGTTGCCCAAATAAAGCGTTAGCTCGGCCCCTGTAATGATTGACCCCGCAGGCACGTTTCCCGCCACGTCGAACGCGATCAAGCCGCGCCGCGGCGATCCTTGCCCGTTGGACCCCGAAAAAACTCCGGCCGATCCACCGGCACTGTTGCCCGCGTTGCTTTGAAATATGGTGTTATCTTTAACGGCGCCGATCGTCGCCGTCGCCGGCCGCGCTACCGACGGTAATAAGAACACCGCGATGATCAATCCAACGAAGGTGACGCCTTTCATTTCAATTCTCTCTTGTACCACGCCTATGATCAGCGGCATATCTTTGTCTTACTTGGGCGGCCCGGGCCAACGCGTTTTCGGCGGATACCAGACGACGTCCGGCCTCTTCGGATCGCCGATGCGGCAGCCGACCTCTTCGCCTGCGAACGCCTGCACGTGACCGTCCAAAAACGCAATGTTTACCGTGTCACCCACGTGCCGCGCGACAGGCGTGTAATCATACTTGCTGGGAATCACCGAACAGTACGGCCCCAGACCGTCGGCCATGAAGACCATCGTATGCAGCGGACCGACACGGTCGATTCGATCGGGCCGCCCCATGTACGGCGTCGAAAGTGCCATGTTCATGCCGTAGGAGAAATAGGTCTTTGGATCAAACGGCTGAGGAGGGAGCGGTTCCAGCGGTGCCGCGTCGGGGCAGACCCAGATGCTCGAGTCGTCCGCCTTGGGCCGCCGGTTAGCGCGCACTAAATCGATGTACGGCCGACTTTCGGCGAATTGCGGGAGCGCGTTGATCCAATCGTCCATCGAGTCGAGTCGCGTCGTCGGTTGAATTCCCTGACCCCGATAGGGCAACAGCCCGTGATGCGCATCGGCATACATTCCCGCCGCGAGCGCCCACTGCCGCAGATTCGACTGACAAACCGTTCGCCGCGTCACGGCACGCGTTTGCTGGATGGCCGGCAGCAGAATCGCGGCCAACAGGGCGATGATGCTGACGGACACCAGCAATTCAATTAGAGTGAAACCATGCCGACACGTGGCTGCGTCTTTCCGAGACGCGATCGCGAGTTTCGAGCAAACTCTGCCGCCACGCGCGTTCGTGTAATGAAGCATAGGTATCTTTGAGCGTTATGCACACCAGGATATAGCGGTCAATCTACCCAAATTCGCCGGAGTGTCAACCGATGGCAAAAAGTCAGTGGGGACGCGACTGGGAAGTCGGCCTGCGCGTGTGGGTGGAGCGGGCTGGCGAAGCCGTCGTCGGAGAAGGGCGCGCGGAGTTGCTTGCCGCCATCGACCGCGAACATAGCATTACCAAGGCCGCTCGAGCTGCCGGTATGTCGTATCGACGCGCTTGGAATCTCATCCAGGCAACCAACGCAGCGGCCGGCGCGCCGCTCGTCGAGGCAACGACTGGCGGTGCAAAAGGGGGCGGCGCACGCTTGACCGACCGCGGACGGTTGGCGCTACGCGTGTACGACCGGGTGCGTTCCTCGCTGGTCGATTCGGCCGCAAATACGCTTCGGCGCTCAATCAACGACACTGGCACGCCATCCGACTGCATTCATTTGGCCGCCTCCATCAGCTTGCAGGAAGCCGTCGGACAAATACTGGCCGAATTCGCACTCCGCCATCCCGCGATTCATGTGCGAGCGATCTTCGGCGCATCGAATGAATTGGCCGACCATCTGCTTGCCGGGGCGCCAGGCGACGTGTTCATGTCGGCCGAGCCTGCCGAGCTTGATCGATTGGAAGCCGCAAAACTGCTCGTTCGCGATTCACGACAGACGGTTGCTCAAAACGGGCTCGCGATCGTGGGAGCGGCGAGTGCTTCGACAATTAAGCGGCCGGAGGACCTGCTTACATCGCGGTTCAAGCGCATCGCATTGGCTGAGCCAGCCTGTCCGCTCGGGCACTACTCGAAGGAGTACCTCGAAAAAGCTCGCTTGTACGACAAATTGCAGCCGAAGGTCCTGCATGTCGACAATTCGCGGGCGGTTTTGGCAGCCGTAGTGTCGGGCGCTGCGAGGGCAGGTATCGCCTTTTCCAGCGATGCGACCGGCCAGAACTCATCTCAGCTGCTGCTGAGCGTGCCCACCTCGCAGGCTGCCGCCACGTATGTGGCCGCAATGATCGACCGAGAAAAGAGCCCCGATGGAGTGCGCGTTCTGTTCGACTTCTTGCACTCCAACGTCGCCAAGCGGTGTTATCGCCGTTGCGGCCTGTGGCCTGTGTCACCGTCGGCGAGCTCGAAGCAATCAAAGTCCCGGCGCATCGCGTCACGCACTTCTCATCCCGACGGGCGCCTGCGTGCCCGATAGGCCCAACTGCAAATGAGGCAGATCGCGGCCAACGCGACTCCTGCGGGCTCGGGAGCCGAAGCGCTCGCAAGTGCACCGCCGGCACCATTTGCCAGGTCCTCCCACGTTTTGCCGATGTTCTTTCGCCAGATGAGATAGTCGGCCCCGTCGACCACATAATCTCCATTCCCGTCGGCCACCAGCGATGTGGAATCGCCAAAATTGTCGTGCCACACGTTATAGTCAACCTCGTTCACCACGCCATCGCCGTTGTAATCGCCGGGCAGCGTCACGAACGGGTTGGAAAACAGCGAGCTGGTAAGAAACGTGTTGTCCGTAAGGGTGTTCAAAAATGCCACGAGCTGGTTGATTTGCTGTTGCGTCAGGTTGAGCTGCAATGGAGTCTTGAGCAGCGGGTCTAAATACTGGCTATCTTGAACCCCCGTGCTATAGAATTGGACCACCTCTTCGAGCGATGTGAACCGACCATCGTGCATGAAGCGGTCGCTCACTGCGATATTTCGCAGCGACGGAGCTTTGAATTTGCCGTTTCCCGCGCCGGCATCGGTAATTGTCGCATCCAGGCCGATATTGTGTACTCGGTTGCTGACATGCGCGTTCGTCGTATGGCATGCGCTGCAGCGCGCCGCGCCGTTGAAAAGTTGCTCTCCCGCCAGCTCATCCGACGTGAATCCGGCAGCGGCGAAGTTCGGCGTTGTCGAGCCCGGAGCGAACGCCAAGTCGTACTTCGACTGGTAGGAAACCATCGACCGTTCGAATTGTGCGAGTGCTTTGGAGATCCGGTCGGCTGTCACCTGGGGCGTGCCGAACGCGGCTTGAAAGAGCACTGGATAAAAAGTGGTTTGGCTAAGCTTTGAAACGACGTCTGTGAGCGTCTCCCCCATCTCCACCGGGCTCTGAATAGGTACGATCGCTTGGTCCTCGATCGAAGCGGCCCGTTCGTCCCAAAATGCCTTGCCATTGGTGTAGTAGGTTACGTTGGAGAGCCCTGGCGCGTGACGTGCTGTTAGCTGACCGTCGAACCCGGAGCTGAATTGATTGGAATCGGAAAAGCCTTTGGATTGCTGGTGACACGAGGCGCATGCCACCGCGTTGTTGACGGATAAACGTTTGTCGTAAAAGAGTACGCGGCCAAGAGTAGCGCCGGCATCGGTAATCGGGTTTGTATCCGGAGTATTGTTCGTGGCGGCGACTGCGCCCGACGCGTACTCGGCCGGTAGACTGACGATCGCGTAGTCGACGTAGCCGGCCGTCTGGAGCGGTAGGCTAGGAACCTGCGGCGGTGCGCCAGCCGCCGATTGCGCAGTGCCAACTACGATCGCGACAATAGTCGCCGCAATCCAAATCGAATGCTCCTGCGCCATATTGTGTTCCGCGAGTTCGATTGAAGTCTGACTGGGCCGCTTGGCCCGCGATGCGCAAATCGCTTCATTTGAGCCTGCCAGGTATCGCTAGTTTCGATCAGATGCTGATTGTACTTGTGCGCTGCAAAATCTGAAACCGGTGCACTCCCTAATAATAGGGGCGGTCCTCAAAGCGCTGAGGAAAACAGAAGTACGATTTAGCTACGTGCGCGCATCTGCTCGTTGATCCAGAACTCGAGCTCATCCCAATTCACGGGCGGGAGTTTACACAAATCTGGGCGAAGCTTCTCGGCATCGCGGATATAGATGTGCTGAATCGCATCTTGCGGCACCTCAGTGTTCCAGTGGACAAGCACCCGGATGCACCGCGGAAGCGACCCTGGAATCGCCATCTCGTGTCCACACAAGAGCGGCACGTCCAGCCAACCCAGTTGCCGAGCGGCAAGGGCAGGGAACTCAGCGTCCAAATCCGGAGTCGTCGTAAAAATCGCGCTGGCAACGTCTTTCGGGTCGATACCGTTGCGGCGGACCATTAGCGCAACGAGTTGGCGCGTTGCCGACAGAATCGCTTCCCGCGTGTTCTCTACGACCGTGGTCGCTCCCCGCACCCCACGACAGTGTGCCATAACCGAGACCCAACTTCGAATTCATTTTGGAGCGCCAATTCGGCGATTCTACACTATGGAACCTTTTATTGCGGAATCCGTAAAATAAATGGAGCCTGAAAAACGTCGATGTGCGAAGATGGTCCGTTCCGGCAACATGGGATGACCACATGGGGCACAAAATGCCTGGAAAAATTGTCTCTTTGGTGGTTGACTGCCGAGGCTGAATCCATAATATTAGGTTTGGTCTCAGTCGGGAAATTACCCGTGGGGGTTCTCCCGGGTGGGATTTTTTCTTCTACGTCTTGTCTTCGTATGAGACGCGGCTAGAATACGTGGCTCAGCTTTGCTGAGCAATGTTTGCTCTTTGACAATTTGGTAAGTGACCTCCAATTTTTTTGTCAGCCAAGACTATTCTAAATCTGAGGAGTGTCGGTAATGACGGCCAGGTTTCACTTGGTCGGCCCTTGTCGGCACGCCTCAAGTTAGCCATTCAAATTTTTCAATCGGCTCATTAATCAGCGAGCCGGGCCGTCCTCGGCCGCGGCGCGTTTGATTTATGCATACACCAATTGAAGGGTTTGATCCTGGCTCAGAATGAACGTTGGCGGCGTGGATTAGGCATGCAAGTCGAACGGGCCCGGTCTCCGGATCGGGCCAGTGGCGCAAGGGTGAGTAAGGCGACGGCAACCAACCCCGGAATTGGGT
>DASZZA010000770.1:0-6555 GCA_035545135.1 Lacipirellulaceae bacterium
CGCATCCACGCGATAGTGATCCAGTATGTCTCCGGCCTCGAACACTGTAATGGTTATACATTGCATGGCAACTCTGAGTCTTCCACGGCATTCGTAAGCAAAGCGCAAAGAATTTGCATGGAAATCGATAGTGCCCGCGAGGGCGCCATTGCAAGCTAGGGTAAAAGGAAACAGGTTTGCGAGGCCGTATCCAGTTTCTTCGCGTAAACGATTCTCGATGAGCGCCTCGGGCTGAATGCGCCAAACAAAAATCATTGACAATTTTACTTAGATGTCTATATAAAGACATCTAAGTATGGCCAAGACCGACGCTCTGCAGGGTTCACTCGATTTGCTCGTGCTCAAAATATTGTCGCGGCGCCCGCGGCTTCACGGATACGCCATCATGGCCGCCATCTCAAGTACGTCCGGGGAAGTGCTGCGCGCAGAGGAGGGCTCGCTCTACCCGGCGCTGTATCGGATGGAGGAAGCGGGCTGGATTCGTGCCGAGTGGATCAAAAAGGACACCGGCCGGCGGGCCCGCGTCTACGAACTAACCGCCGCAGGGAAGAAGCAACTGGGCGCGGAAGAGTCACGCTGGCTGTCCGTCAGCCTGGCAATCAACAGGGTCCTCCGGGAGGCATGACATGTCTTTGTGGTCGCGTATCTCGAATGCCGTACGCGGCGAGCGGCTGAATCGCGAGATTGACGAAGAGTTCGAATCGCATATTGAAGAGGCGATCGCCTCAGGGCGAGACCCGGACGACGTGCGTAGCAACTTCGGTTCTGTACTGCGCCAGCGAGAAGCGAGCCACGGCATTCGTGCTGCAGGATGGCTTGAGTCGATTCTCTCCGACGTAAGATTCGGCTGGCGGCAGCTCCGTCGCAACAAAGTCGCATCCATTGCCGCAGTGCTCTCGCTCGCGTTGGGGATGGGCTCCTGTGTAGCGGCATTTCGGCTCATCGACGCTCTCCTCTGGCGTCCGCTTCCGATAGCACATGCAGATCGCCTGTTCGCCCTTAGCCGGCAATTCATTGGCCTTGATGGCAAACCCGTAGAGTATGATTCCTGGCCTACCCGCGATTTCAACCTGATGCGCGATGCAGTCAAAGATCAGGCCGATCTGATTGCCGTCTCCTACGCCAGCCGAACCGACATCACCTATGCGTCCGACAGCGAGATGGAGAAGGGCTACGTGCAATACGTTTCAGGCACTATGTTCTCGCTCTTCGGCTTGCAACCCACAATTGGCCGACTGCTGACGGCCGAGGACGATCGGGCGCCAGGCGCCGGGCCCTACGCGGTTCTGTCATGGGACTATTGGAACCATCGCTTCGGCGGCGATACGCATATCGTGGGTCGGATTCTCCACATCGGCGACCAGACCTACGAAATCGTCGGCGTCGGTCCGCGCTCGTTTACCGGGACCGAACCAGGAACGATTACCGACATCTTTCTTCCCACGACGATGAGCAGAAACGCCACGCAGCAGAACGTTACGTGGCAACGGACACTGGTCCTGGTCAACACCGGCATCGCTCTCGAACCCCTTCGCCAGAAGCTCGCTGCAGTCAGCTATGCGTTCGAACTTGAGCGGAGCAAAGGTTTGCACGGCATGACGCGACAGTTGATCGATCGCATGCTCAGCCAGCAAGTCATCATGACACCCGCCGCGGCCGGCGTCTCTAATCTTCAGCAGGATTATCGCCGTGCACTCGGAATCCTCGGCGTCCTTGTTGCTCTCGTACTTCTGATCGCCTGTGTAAATGTCGCGAGTATGATGACGGCGCAGGCCACCGCACGCTCTCATGAGATGGCTCTTCGAGTCTCGATTGGCGCTGGCCGAAACCGGCTCATCCAGCTCATTCTTGTGCATAGCGCACTTCTCGCATTCTTTGCGTCCGTCCTCGGAGCAGTTTTTGCCGCATGGTCCGCGCCTTTTGTCCTCCACCTCATTAATCCGCCCGATAATCCCGCTCGCCTCTCGCTCTCGACAGACTGGCGCGTCCTGCTGTTTGCGGTGGGACTCATTGCAGTTGTCGTACTTCTGCTTGGGCTTCTGCCCGCGCTTCGAGCGTCCCGCGTTCAACCTGTCAGCGCCTTGAAAGGCGGTGAAAATCCGCAGGCCCCCCGTCGTCTCTTGAGCGGTGCGATCGCTCTGCAGGCCGCCTTCTGCGTTCTCGTGCTTTTTCTCTCATCGCTCTTCGTTGCTACGTTCGAGCGCCTCTCTCGTCGGCCTCTTGGCTTCGCCACAGATCGCCTGTTGCTTCTCGACACAGTGACGCAGAAAGGCCAGCCACCGGCCGTATGGAATCAGACGGCGGAGGCGATTCGCAACGTACCCGGAGTCAGTTCGGTGGCTATTTCCATCTGGCCGCTTCTTCAAGGCATTGCTACCAACGGTTTCATTTCGGTCGACAATGCGCCGCCTCGGCAAACTCTCGCCTTCTTCCTGAACATCACTCCCGGCTGGCTGGGAATAATGCAAATTCCGATTCTACGGGGTAGAGACTTCCGCCCTGAGGACACCGCACCCGGGGAGGCCATCGTCAATGAGACTTTTGCCCGCACCTTCTTTCCGGGGCAAGATCCCATCGGCAAGACCTTCAAGCGATCCATCGAAGACCGCTCTGCTTGCCACATTGTCGCCGTCGTGCCCGACACTCCCTATCGCAGCCTGCGTGAACCAATGCTGCCTGTCGCTTACGTGCCCTTCCAGCAGGTTGACGAAAAGGACAACCAGCGTCCCATCTCCTATGGCACATTCATTGTTCAGCCAGCGGCTGCCAACCCGCTTGCTATGGCTGACACGCTCCGCAAGACGATTGCTCAACGCCGTGACGGCCTCCGCGTCACAAACATCCATACTCAAGCCGAACTGGTCCGCGACCAGACCATTCGCGAGCGCCTGATCGCCATGCTCGCCACCTTCTTTGCCGCGGTGGCGCTTCTGCTGGCCGGCATTGGACTCTACGCTGTGCTCAACTACTCCGTCCTCCAGCGCCGCCGCGAGATCGGTATCCGCATGGCGATTGGCTCGACTCGTGCCGGCATCGTGCGCCTTGTGACTCTCGATGTGTTCCTGATGATCGCGCTCGGAGGCTGCGCGGGCGTCGTACTCGGGTTCGGCGCGGCGCGTTCTGTTGAGTCGCTTTTCTACCGGGTCAAAGCGACCGACGCGGATATGATCGCTTTGCCGGCCTGCGCCATTCTGATCATCGCGTTCGTTGCCACACTTCCTGCCGTGCTTCGCGCGCTGCGCACCGACCCCAGCGAGATCCTGCGCACGGAGTGAGGAACGAGTCCTTTTTGACCACGAATTTGCGCGCAGTGATCGATTTTTTGTGGGTTCGCATGACGCCAAATCGCCAAGCCGCGTTTCCAGCCGCGGCAGCTCTGGAAACGTGATTTGGCCTGTTGGCGCCAACTGATGCTTCGGGTGATGCGGCAGTATCTGGGGGCGACTATAGTTCCCTATACGAGGACCGGGCCATGAAGGAACAGACACGCAATCACGTCAACCTAAAGCCAAGTGAGTCCGACGAAGGGCCCGCGATGCCCAGCAGAGCAGTCTCGGGCGAGTTTGTCACCGAGAGATTCAAGTTTGACGGTGAGCGGCAAGTCACGGTGTATGTTCCGCCGGAGACGCCCGAAGCAATCGTTTTCGCCGGTGACGGTCAGGGAATCTCGAAGTGGGGCCGGTTGCTGGAAGATGCCGACGTACCGTCCACAATGATCGTCGGTGTACATCGGCTGAGGGACGAGATGCAGAGGATCCATGAGTACTCGCCGAGCTTTGAGCCGGAGCGGTTCACGGCACACGAGCAATTTTTGGTGGAGGACGTTCGTCGATGGACAGAGTCGCGGTTTGGCGTGGCATTGCCCAAGGAACGTACCGCAGTGTTCGGCGTCTCGGCGGGTGGAGAGCTGGCCCTGGCGCTGGGGCTTCGCCATCCAGATGTCTACGGTGCGATCCTCTGCGCCTCGCCTGGCGCCGGTTATCAGCCGCCTGGCGTTATGCCGAGCCCACTTCCGCGCACATACCTCGTCGCCGGCACTCAGGAGCCGTTCTTTCTTGAGAACGCAAAGCGGTGGGCAGACGCGCTGCGCGATGCTGGGGCCGATGTCGTCATACATCAGCGAGCCGGGTCGCACGGTGGCGCATTCTGGCGAGAAGAGTTCCCGCAGATGGTGCGGTGGGCATTCGGGCAATAAGCTCTCGGAAAAACAAGAGCATCCCTGCCGAGCGCATTCTCGCCACTCATTGGAAAGTTATCAACAGACTGCAACGGTGCTCCCATCCGTTGCCGACTGCCACCGCAGAGCATGACCCGCTCAGTCGTTCAACGGTTGTTCTCGGGGGGATGAGACTATTGGTGACGACTGGGGAACTCACGCTAGAATGACGTACCGCGTATTGGATATTTTTCCGTACTCCGGAAATCGCAGCCATACGTGTAGGGGAATTGCACAGCCATGAAATCACCAATGAAAGCCTCCACGTCCCGCCGTGAATTCATTAAAAGCACGGGCAAATTAGCCGCGGCTTCGGCTTTGGCCAACGTGGCCATTCCCGCCGTCCATGCTGCCGGCAGCGACCTTATCCAGGTCGCCCTGATCGGTTGCGGTGGGCGTGGCGGCGGTGCAGCAGCTAACGCACTTTCCGTCAAGCGCGGCCCCGTCAAGCTGGTGGCCATGGCCGACATCTTCCCGGATCGCCTGCAGAAGGACCTGACCAAGTTGCAGGTGCAGTTTGCCAGCCAGATGGATGTACCGCCGGAACGCCAGTTCATCGGCTTCGACGCTTTTCAGAAAGCGATGGATTGTTTGAAACCGGGCGACATCGCTATTTTCGCTACGCCGCCGGCGTTTCGCTGGGTGCATTTCGATTACGCGATTCAGAAGGGTCTGAATGTTTTCATGGAGAAGCCGCTTACAGTTGACGGGCCTACCAGCAAACGCATGTTCAGTTTGGCGCGCGAGGCCCAGGCCAAGAACCTGAAGGTAGGTGTGGGGTTGATGTCGCGACACAACCGGGCGATGGAAGAACTGGCCAAGCGCGTACACGATGGCGAGATTGGCGAAATTATTTTGCAACGGGGTTACCGGATGCATGGACCGGCCGGATACTTCAGCTCTCTTCCGAAACCGGCCGGTATCACCGATCTCCTTTACCAGGTGCAGCGCTTCCACAGTTTCATCTGGGCCAGCGGCGGCTGCTTCAACGACTTCTATATCCACTTGATCGATCAGTTGGGGTGGATGAAGAACGAGTGGCCTGTAAAGGCGCAGGCGCTGGGCGGCCGACATTACCGCCTCAGTCCTGAAGGAATCATGTATGTGGATCAGAATTTCGACACATATTCAGTGGAATACACCTATTCCGACGGCAGCAAGTTCTTTTTCGACGGACGCACTATCCCCGGATGCGAGCAAATCTATTCCAGCTACTTGCAAGGAACCAAAGGGTCGGGAATCGCCTCGAAGGCAGGCGATTGCGGGCAGCCGTCAAGCCTGTATGCGAGCCAGGACCTGACGTCCAAGATGCTTTGGGAATCCACGGTCGAGCCGGATGAGCAGGACCCGTATCAGAACGAATGGAATGATTTGGTGGATGCCATCCGAGACGATAAGCCCTACAACGAGGTACAGCGTGGGGTGGAAGCCAGCCTGGTTTCAAGCATGGGCCGTATGGCCGCCCACACGGGACGCGAAGTGACATATGACCAGATGCTGAACTGCGACTTCGAAATGTCGCCGAACACAGACAAGTTCACCATGGATTCCCAAGCGCCACTGATTGCTGACGCCGAAGGCCGGTATCCTGTGCCGGAACCAGGGATCGTGACCTCACGCGAATATCGAGCATAGACTTGGGTGGTATTGCTACCGGCAGCGGCTCTGGGAAATCCGGATGATGATTCCGAGTTTTCGGCCTGACACGCCGCACCGATTCGCCTGAGGGTTTCCATTGGCCGAAATAGCGAGACGAGCTTGCCGGCAATTTGTCTTCAGAGCCCGTCAGTGAGTGCCTCGGCCTAGAGTCGTCAATTGAGAGCGGCTTGATGGATTGCCCAACAGAATCATCCATATCGCCGTGACGGAACAGGGAGGTAGACTAGCCGCGTGCTGTAGGATTGCTTCGTTATCTAGCGACGACAGGATCGAGGAATCAGCTAAAGATGGTCAGCCAAACCGTCTATCAGCCGCGTTACGCAAACAGTTGGGCGCTTGTGATCGGAATCAATAAATATCAGATGGTGTCTCCATTGGGATACGCTAGGCAGGACGCGGAAGCCTTTGCTGCGGTACTTACAAGTCATCACAATTTCCCCCCGGACAATGTGATTGTGCTGCTCGATGAGGATGCGACAAAGCAAAATATTCTCTCGAATTTTCATCATTTCCAGGAAGAATGCGTATCGCCAGATGACCGCATTGCTGTGTTTTTTGCTGGGCATGGCACGACGCGAACTGGGAATCGCGGCGAAGTGGGATTCCTCATCCCTGTCGATGGCGCCTCCAACGACCTTGCCACACTGATCCGATGGGACGACCTGACTCGGAATGCAGAC
>DASZZA010000771.1:0-2689 GCA_035545135.1 Lacipirellulaceae bacterium
TTATCCGACGTCAGCCGCGCCAAGGAGTTGCTTGGCTTCCAGGCGCGGGTCAGCATCCGCGCCGGGATTCAGCAGCTGGTCGACTATATGCGTGCACAGGACCGCGGAGTCGCGGCGCTGTTGGGCGAAACGACCGCGCTCAATTGGCAGCCGCTGGGGCTATGCAACACGTGATACCGATCGCTCGACCGTTCATGGGTCGCGAAGAGGAAGATGCGGCCGCCGCAGCTATCCGCAGCGGCTGGGTTACGCAGGGTCCAAAAGTGGCCGAATTCGAGCGAGCCGTTGCCGACTATTGCGGCGCTGCGTACGCGGTAGCGGTGTCGAACTGCACGACGGCGCTGCATTTGGCGCTCGTCGCGGCCGGCATCGGTCCGGGCGACGAAGTGATCTGTCCGTCGATGTCTTTCATCGCGACCTGCAATTCAATTCGCTACACCGGCGCGACCCCCATTTTTGCCGACGTGAATCCGCAGACATACAACCTCGATCCGGCCGCTGCAAGGGCCGCGATCACGCCGCGAACCAAGGCCATTTTGGTCGTGCACCAAGTGGGTATGCCGGCCGACCTTGATCAGTTTCAATCGATAGCCGCTGAGCATGGGCTGGTACTCGTTGAAGACGCAGCCTGCGCCATCGGCAGCCGATACCGCGGCGCGCCTATCGGGTGTCATAGCGATCTGGTTTGCTTCAGCTTTCACCCGAGAAAAGTAATTACTACGGGCGAAGGCGGCATGATTACCACTTGCCGCGCCGACTTTGCCGACCGCCTGCGACTCTTGCGACAGCACGGCATGAATGTCTCAGATGTTGTGCGTCATTCGTCGTGTCACGTTGTCATCGAACAGTACGTATGCCTTGGCTACAACTACCGCATGACGGACATTCAGGGTGCTATCGGTGTGGAGCAGATGAAGCGGTTACCAGAGATTGTCAAACTGCGGCGTCAGTTGGCCGAACGGTACACCGAAGCACTTCGTCGCCACCCTTGGTTGCAACCGCCGTATGTGCCTAACGACGTCGAACCCAATTTTCAAAGTTATCCGGTCCGACTGGCCGCCGAAGCGCCGATTTCGCGTGATGATTTGATGCAGCGCCTGCTGGAGCAGGGCATTGCTACTCGCCGCGGCATCATGCTAGCCCATAGCGAGCCAGCGTCTGCCGAATTGCCGCCGTCTGTGCTGCCGAATTCCGAAGAGGCAAGCAGCCGCTCTTTTTTCCTACCGCTTTTCCCTCAAATGACCGATGACGAGCAGCAGCGGGTCGTCGCCGCATTGTTCCAAGCGGCGTAAACGGCATCGTCACGCAGGGAAATTTTCGCCGATGAGCGAATTGGACCCACAGCAAACTAAACGCGACGGAAACTCAGTGCGGCGTCGAGCGTGGTGGCTGCCGGCCCTAAAAGCCGTGTTGGCGGCGGGCATCATTGGCTGGCTGTGCACGGGTCCACTCAATATGCGGCTGCTCAGCGGGGTTTTGGGATCCGGACATCTTGCATTTCTTGGCGCGATCGTTTTCGCGTCGATGTTTTTGCCCGCAATTCGTTGGTATTGGCTACTGAGAATTCAACGGCTCAATGTCACGCTGTGGGCCGTGGTTCGTATGACGTGGATCGGCTACGTCACAGGCCTGATCCTACCAGGCGCCGTAAGCGGCGATCTGGCGAAAGGTTACCTCGTTCTGCGAGATCAGCCGGAAGGCCGCGCACGCGGTCTTTCGACCGTGCTCGTCGATCGATTCATTGGCCTCTATACGATGATGACGCTGGGCGTCGTAGCCGCCGCGCGATTCGAGGCAATGTACCAAACAACTGCAGCTGTACACGCGATGCTTGCCGGCTTGCTCGTGTTGTTGACGGGTGCCACGTCGGGAGCTGTTGCGCTGCTTGTCGCGCCGGTCCGCAGGGTGCTTGCTCGTGTTGTTCCTACGACATTGGCTGCCGCCGGAACCGAATCGTACCGCCTTTACGTGAACGCCAAGCTAGCCCTCACCGGCTGCCTGGTTTTGTCGCTTGCGTCGAGCGCGGTCACTGCCATGTCGCTCGCCGCCGCCGACCGTACACTCAGTGGAAATGTGAGCTGGACCGCGAGCCTGGTTGCGGGGCCCCTTGTAATTCTGGCCAATTCATTACCAATCACGCCGGGCGGCATAGGAGTGGCCGAAGCCACATCCAGCCAGTTGTTCGCGGTGCTTGGCTCGACCAATGGCGCAGAAATGATGCTGGTGCTGCGACTTGCGATGACCGTTCTATCACTGCCAGCGGTGCTGCTCTTGTTCACCCGCCAGCCAGTTCGCTTAACCTCGTCGTCTGGACCGGCCGATACAGCCTGTGACGAAGCTTCTCATGTCGACGCGCGGTCCGAATCGCGACGAGCTGCCTGATTTCGCGCTGCGGCAGCTGTTCTATTCTTGCCGTGGTACCTCGGGCTCATGCGAATCCTGTTCATTGGCGGTCTGTATCGCGGTTGGCGTTTGGCCCAGCGGCTCGTGGGGCGCGGGGAAGAGCTCGTCGGGGCGTTCGTTTACGAAGAGGATCCTCACGAGTCGCCGAAGTACTCGGACCAAATTGTCGACGTGCTCTCGGCTCGAACTTCCGACGTGCAAAAGTCACGCCGAATCAAATGCGAAGCAATTCCGCAAATACGTCGGCTCGCGCCCGACGTGATTTTTTGCCTCGGCTGGCGAACAC
>DASZZA010000772.1:0-5053 GCA_035545135.1 Lacipirellulaceae bacterium
CATTCCATCATGCTTGCCGATGCGGATGATGTCCGGCAGCTTTTCGTCGTTCTCTTCCAGAATCGCCTTCTGGACATTTGTGTTGAAAATCATAATCTCGCAGGTCGGCACGCGCCCAACACCCGGTTTGATGCTCTTGAGCAACTTCTGGGCGACGATGCCCCGCATATTGAACGCGATGGCGCTGCGCAGCGCCGAATGCATGTTGTGCGGAAACAGGTCGAGAATACGGCCAATCGTCGTCGCCGCACTGGAGGCATGGATGGTGCCGAACACCAAGTGCCCCGTTTCGGCGGCGTGAATCGCCGTCATGAACGTTTCGGGGTCGCGCATCTCGCCGACCAACATCACGTCCGGGTCTTCGCGGACGGCATGCTTCATACCGATACCGAAGTCCACGACATCGAGGCCGATTTCGCGCTGGTTGATGAGGCACTTGTCTTCGGTGAACACGAATTCGATCGGGTCTTCGAGCGTGAGAATATGTTTGCGATAAGTATGATTGATCAAGTTGAGCATCGAGGCGATCGTGGTGCTTTTGCCGGAGCCCGTCACGCCGGCGAGCAGGATCATACCCTGGTCATAGTGGCAAAGTTTTTCGATCGATGGCGGCAGGTAGAGACCTTTGAAGTCAGGGACGTAACTGTTCACGCGGCGAGCGACGAGACCCACGTGACCGAGCTGTTGCAGCAAATTCACACGAAAACGCCAGTTGGTGCCGTCCACGTCGAGCGTGTGGGCGAAGTCGGCGCCGCCATCTTTTTCGAAAATCTTGCGGTTCCGCTCGTTCATGAGCGGGAACGTGAGCCGGACCATTTCCTCGTCGCTGATCGGCTCGCGGTTCATCGGCCGCAGTGTGCCGTCGACACGAAGCATCGGCGGCTTATCCACCTTGAGGTGCAAGTCGCTCGCCTTCAGCTTTACGCAGGCGCGAAACAGCTTGTCAACTTCAAGGTCTACCTTGCGGTTAATGAAGCTACTCTTAAAGGCGTCGTCTTTTGCCATGGGAAAAGCTGTTAGCCGTTAGCTCTTAGCTGTTAGCCAGACAGGTCTCGGACTTGTCTCGGAGTGTGCGTTCAAAGGAATTAAGCATTCGTCTTACTTCGCTAACTTGCACGAACAGCAATTGATAGGCTGATTCGTCCAAATATTCTAGTTCGTGGGCAAGTAGTAAGTGATAATCAGTTTCTGACGCCGACGCTGCGCAATGTTGACAAACCTCGCATACTCACCGTCCCCACCGCGACGCAGCCTTCCGCAATATTAGCAGGTATCGAAGCACAAGATCGACGCATTTGACTGGTGATTGCGAACTTCTCATCTGACGGGAAATCTCGAGTTTGACGATACACGGCCAGCGTGAGAGCGTGCGCCGTCTGCCAGACTTTGAGATTTCGAAGATCCTTCATCCTATTTTCTCTCTGGCTAATAACTAACAGCTAAAAGCTAACAGCTCTTACGGGTATTCCGCGTTCCGCCATCACGCGCTTTGTTTCTTCAATTGTATACTCTCCGAAGTGGAATATGCTGGCCGCGAGCGCTGCGTCTGCCTTTCCTATTGTAATCGCGTCGGCAAGGTGCGCGGGCTTTCCGGCTCCGCCACTGGCGACCACCGGAACGGTGACCGCCTCACTGACCGCCGCTGTGATTTCGAGGTCGTAGCCGTCCTTAGTGCCGTCCGCGTCCATGCTCGTCAGGACGATTTCGCCGGCCCCCAGCCTCTCCACCTCCCGAGCCCAGGGGACGGCTTCCAGTCCAGTCGGCACGCGCCCGCCATTGATGTGAACCTCGAATTTGACGTTGCCATTCTGCCGGACTCGCTTGGGATCGATGTTCACCACGATGCACTGGCTGCCGAACCGGCGGGCGGCCTCATAGACAAACTGCGGATTCTTTACAGCGGCGGAGTTAATTGAAACCTTGTCGCATCCGGCCAAGAGGAGTTGGCGGATATCTTCAATCGTTCGGATGCCACCGCCCACGGTCAGTGGCATGAACACTTGTTCGGCCGTCCGGCGGACCACGTCGAGCATGATGTCCCGCCCCTCGTGACTGGCCGCGATATCGAGAAACACCAACTCGTCGGCGCCCTCCTTTTCGTAGCGCGCCGCCACCTCGACCGGATCGCCTGCGTCGCGGAGATTGACGAAGTTGGTGCCCTTCACCACGCGTCCGCGGTCGACATCAAGGCAGGGAATCACACGTTTGGCGAGCATGATGTGGCGCTTGTTCCAAGCGTCCAATGCGGCGACGAGATCAATGGAAATTACCGATCGATCGTAAACTGTTTAGTTTAGGTCGAGCAATTTGGGTGGTCAACGGGCCGGAGGCAGCGATCGTCGGCTGTGAATTCAGCAGCTTGGACAGTCGCATTGATGCGGCGACACTCGGGCAGCGACTCGATGAACAGCCGACCGTAATGCTTTGTGACAATCCGCGGATCGAGGCATACGACCGTTCCACGATCGGTGCGTGTGCGAATAAGCCGACCGAAGCCTTGTTTGAATTTGATTACGGCTTCTGGAAGCTGATAGTCGCGGAATGGGTTACCTCCGGCCTCGCGTATAGCTTCCAATCGGGCAGACAGCAGTGGGTGGTCCGGTACCGCGAATGGCAGCTTGGCGATAATTACCGTCTGCAGCGCATCGCCTGGCACATCGACGCCCTGCCAGAAGCTGTCGGTCCCAAGCAAAACGGATCGCGGTTCGGCTTTGAATTGTTCCAATAGCTGGGTGCGCGGTGTGCCGTCCGCTTGGCTCAACAGGCGCAGGTTCCGCGAGGCAAGCCAACGCTGCAAGGCGGCGGCCACACGACGCAACATGTCGTAGCTGGTGAATAGAACAAATGCCCGGCCATCGGTCCGGGCAACGTATTCCTGGATCGCCTCGACGCACTTCTTTTCGTAACTGCCGCGTTCGCTGCTGGCGGGATCCGGCATATCGCGAAGCGTAACTAGCTCCGCTTGCTCGCGGTAATTGAACGGGCTACCAACCTGAATTTCGTCGCATTGCGTCACTCCGACTCGCGACTTGAAGAAGTCGAAACAACACTTTCCCCTGCCCGACTCTGAAAAGGGGCTCGGGGACGGGCTGCCTACCGAAAGCGTCGCGCTCGTCATGATAACTGTCGGCACTTTGTCGAAGAGTTGTTCGCGCATGGCCGGCCCGATGTCGATCGGCGCAGCGGCCAATGTCAGTCGCGGAGTGCCGCGTCGGCTTTGGTACGATTCCAGCCAATAAACGGCGCCGCTTTGCGATTGAGTGCGCCATGTCTCGATTTCGGCTTCCAGGGCGATTAGCCGATCGTGCGCGGCGAAGAAGTCCTGTTGTTCGGATTCATCGGACAGTTTCTTACCGGCTAACTTCACTTGCCGTGCCAACGACTCCAATTCGGGACTGAGGCGGTTGGCAACGATGCCCGGTTCGCTGACGCGCAAGGGACTATTAATACCGCCCACGAGTCGGCCGCTTGGATAAGGGCCGAGCCGCTGGCTGCCGGGTGCTGTGGAGGTTGGCACGCGTTGATCGGACTGCCATTGCCATAGATCACCGAAGAATTCATCCGCCAACTGCCGGCAGCGATCGACTTGTTGCTGTTCGTCGAACAAACCATGGTGAACGAGCAATCCCTTGTTCGTACGGTCGTTGTAGAGCTTATTCAGCGCGTACTCGACCTGCCCGCTCGTGACGTTGATCCCGAGGTGGTCGCTAGCCACCGCCTCGATCGTGTGAGCCTCGTCGAGGATCACGACGTCGTAATCGGGCAAGATGCTCACGCCGGCGCGGCGTAGCGCAATGTCGCTAAACAAGAGTGCGTGGTTGACGACGAGAATCTGAGCATGCTGAGCGCGGCGGCGATCTTTGTAGTAGAAGCACTTGTTGTAGGTCGGGCAGCGACGACCCATGCAGTTGCCGCTATCGCTGGCCGTTTCGTCCCAAACTTGGCCCCATGGTTGGAAGGAAAGGTCACTGAGGGAGCCGTCCGAGGTCGATTTGCTCCACTTGCGAATTTCTCGGAGCTGCTGGAGCTGTTCATCGTCGTTGAATAAGCTGTGGCTGCGTGCAAGCGCCAGCTCCAACCGCCGCAAGCTGAGATAGTTTCGCCGCCCTTTCACCAACACGGCCGAAAACTCACGCGGAATCACCGAGTTCAAGAGCGGCAGGTCCTTCTGGATAAGTTGCTCTTGCAGGCTGATCGTGTGCGTCGAAACGACGATCTTCGGGGCGGGCTCCTCATCGGGTGATTTTCCGCCGTCCTTTTTGGCGCGTTCGGTTTCGCGCTCGGTGGCCGCCAAAATCGCCGGCACAAGGTACGCGAAACTTTTCCCAACGCCGGTCCCCGCCTCAGCGATTAGATGCCGCTTCGCCGCGATCGCCCGTGCCACCGCCTCCGCCATCCCAAGCTGCTGCGGTCGCTGCTCGTAATTCGGCAACCGCGCCGCAATGCGGCCATCCGGGCCAAGAATGTCAGCGGGCGTGAGGTCCATTCCGTCACGGTAACAGAATGGGGTACGAGTGAATAGCTAGTAAGCGGCCATCGACATCCTGCGTCGTTCGCGGTTTGCCCCAGCGAAGGACCGCAAGTCCACCGACGATGCAAAACGACCAGCCTTCGCGTTGGCAAAACTTTTGAATCTCATCCGCGGCGCTGAGGACAGGCGTCATTTGATCGCGCTCTTGAAAAGCCGCTGTTGTTCAACGAACCCGCTGTCGAATCGTGGAGTGGCAAACTGGGCCGCCAATGCGAGCAATGCCGCGATGTCTCGTTGGCGCTGGGCATTTGTGTAGCGGCGCATCTCATCGCGCTCGAATTGTTCAAGCAGCGGACCAACTGTTTGCCAGTGCTGCACAAAGCCCGCGTCTGTAGTATCCATAGTCGCTCTATAAGTGAATATACTACCGTGGGGGACGCGAAATAACACCTTCCTCCGGGCTGCTCGCCGTCGCATACAGCCGCTTGGGAATGCGTCCCGAGAGGTACGCCAACCGCCCGGCTTCGCAGGCGTGGCGCATGGCGTCGGCCATGCGCAATGGGTCTTTGGCGTGCGCGATGC
>DASZZA010000773.1:0-2455 GCA_035545135.1 Lacipirellulaceae bacterium
ACGGAGAATCGGATGACTCGCCGCCCCCGGCGCGATGATGCCGCGCGTGCTCTCATTCTTGTGGCTGCCGTGATGGTTGATCCAATGTTCTCCCAGCACGACGCGGCCAAACCCGCCCACCCATTCCGGTTTGGCACCGCGGTATTGATCGCTGTAGTACGCCCACCTCGAACCCGGTTTGGGAAGAAACGCGTGCGTCGCCGTGCGAATGCCGATCACGGGTTTGCCCGCTTTCAAGTAGTCGTCGACATATTGCATGTCCCGGTCGGGCAAATCGCGCCACCGTGTAAACACCACGATCAGATCGGCATTCTCCAACGACGACATGCCCGGTATGTTGTGCCGATTGACGGGATCGACGAACCCTGTCTTCGGATCGATCGCAAACAGCACGCGACAATCGAACCCATGGTGCCGGGCAAGGATCTTGCCAAGCTGCGGCAGCGCTTCCTCCGAGCGATATTCTTCATCGCCGGAGATGAGCACGATCTGCTTGCCGTGGCCGGGTCCATCGCCTCCTTGGTAATCGACCCATTGATCGGCCGCCGGGAGTCTGGCGACGATAAAGAGGGGCAGAAAACAACCTAGCACGCGACAAAAACTCGGAGGTGCAATCATCGCCGACATACGGACAACCTCTGTAAGACGTTTTTGATCTTTTCCCGCCGACCTCCGCAGTGTAACCTCCGTCACGATAAAATGAAGCATAAGCCCAACGCAAGCCTCAGGGGACCGGACATTAGATCCAATCGCAACGCATGGCACGCCCTGAGGCTGCGAAGGACGTGGTGCATCGAAATCTCGACCCCATCCACACCCATCGCCAAGCGTTTGCCCCGAGACGCAAGCCTTACGCTCGAACATGCTAAACGACGCAACGTCACGACCCAAGAGAATTCTCTTCCTCTGCACCGGCAACTACTACCGCAGCCGGTTCGCCGAGATTTTTTTCAATTGGCAAGCCAAACGCCGCGGTCTCGCCTGGACCGCCCAATCTCGCGGCCTGGCCTTGGACGGCTTCAACTACGGCCCGATTTCGCGGCATACTGTCTTGCGTCTTAAGGAACAAGGCATCGACGCGGACAGCGATCCGCGTTTTCCGCTCGCGGTCCAGGAGGCCGATCTCGCCGCCGCCGACCACATCGTCGCTGTAAAGGAAGCTGAGCACCGGCCGCTCGTCGAAGCGAAGTTTCCAAAATGGCACGACCGCGTCGAATACTGGCATGTGCATGATTTGGATTGCGCGACGCCTGATGCCGCGATGCCGCTGCTCGAAAATGAAGTGCTGCGCCTTCTCGATCGGCTGGCTGCATAATTCGACGTCGCGATTCGTTGATCTCTGCGATTCCACGCTGGTTTCTGCAAAACCAATGCGCGCGACGGCGTGAATGTGGATTACTCGAATCGCACATGGTGTAGGCTACTTCCGGGCGCATTTATAGGCACATCGTTTGCCTTTTTCGCTCCCATGTCGCGTCTTACCGTTCCTAAAGGAAATTCCTCCGCTGAACAACAACGAGAGCACGCAACTCGAGTCGAGATGAGCGAATTGCGTTCGCCAACCTCTTGCCTGCTATCAACGCCCACGCCCGGCGTGTTATCTGACGGCCGCTGTCGCGTGGTTGTCGAAAACGTCGAACCTCGGGTCGACGGCGGCCGGTTTCCGATCAAGCGAGTGGTGGGGGACCGTGTGATTGTGGAAGCCGATGTATTCGCCGACGGTCACGATGCCGTTGCGGTCGAACTTCTCTACCAATGTAACGACGACGCGCAGTGGTCGCGGACACGAATGCGGCCGCTCGTGAACGACCGCTGGACGGCCGAATTCAAGGTTGAGCGACTTGGCCAATATCGTTACGGCGTTCGTGGATGGGTGGATCACTTCGCCACCTGGAAGCACGGACTCGCGAAACGGATGAAAGCCGACCAGGATATTGCCGTTGAACTATTGGTGGGCGCCGACATGATCCGCGACGCGGCATCCCGAGCCGAAGAACCGGATCGCGAACGATTGCTGCAGTATGAATCGCGACTTCGGTCGAACGATCAGCCGCGGCCAAACTGGATAACAGACGACGAGGTGCTCTCGCAACTCATGTCGCGTTGGTATGCGCCGGTCGCCATCGGTGAATCGCGCCAGTACGCGGTCACCGTCGATCGGCCCAGGGCGAGCTTCAGCGCGTGGTACGAAATGTTCCCGCGCTCCGCAGCGAACGTTCATTCCCCTCCCGGCTCTGGGGAGGGACAAGGCGCGGGGCAGCGGCGACACGGCACGCTTAAGGACGTAGAAGCCAGGCTGCCTTACGTCGCGTCGATGGGATTCGACGTGTTGTACTTGCCGCCAATTCACCCCATTGGTAGCTCGTACCGCAAAGGACCGAACAATTCACCGGCTGCGGGACCGGAGGACGTCGGCAGCCCATGGGGAATTGGCAGCGATGAAGGCGGACACAAA
>DASZZA010000774.1:0-3022 GCA_035545135.1 Lacipirellulaceae bacterium
GCCCGATCGGCCGTTAGGAAAAAAGCGTGTTTGGGTTTGCCGCAGCATCTCGTGCATGTTGCGGGGCGGCGAGGAGTTGCTGGCTGGCTTGTGTCGGCGACTGAACGTCAAACCAGGCGAAACAACCACGGACGGCCGCGTGACACTGGAATTTGCCGAATGCCTCGGCGCCTGCGAAGGCGCGCCGTGCATGTTGGTAAATAACGAATGTCATATGAATCTCACTGAGGAAGCCGCACTCAATTTGTTAGAGAAACCGTGATTAAAGGACGCAGGATGCAGGGGGCAGGGATGGAATTGGAATGTCTTGTCCCTGCTTCCCGCATCCTGCATCCTCCGATTAATACATGCCTGAGTTTGAACCCGTACTTCTGAAGCGCATCCACAAGGCAGATAGCACGAGCCTGGCCGGCTATCGCTCCGACGGCGGCTATGAATCGCTGCGCAAAGCGCTCGGCATGGCGCCGGACGAAGTGACGAAGATGGTGAAAGACGCCGGCTTGCGCGGCCGCGGCGGTGCTGGTTTTTCCGCGGGGGCCAAGTGGGGATTTCTGCCCAAGGACCATCCGGGGCCGATCTACTTGTGCGTGAATGCCGACGAGAGCGAGCCGGGCACGTTCAACAATCGCATCTTGATGGAGCAGGATCCGCATCAGCTCATCGAAGGCATAGCCATCGCCTGCCACGCGATTCGTTCGAATACGGCGTACATTTATCTGCGCTACGAGTATGGACGCAGCTTTCGCGTTCTCGACTCGGCCATCCGCGAGTGCTACGACGCTGGAATTCTCGGCGAACGCGTGTTGGGAACGGGCGCCAAACTCGATATTTATCTGCACCGAGGTGCGGGCGCGTACATTTGCGGCGAAGAGACGGGCCTGATCGAAAGCCTAGAAGGCAAACGGGCCTGGCCGCGGATCAAGCCGCCGTACCCAGCCATCGAAGGGCTATTTCGCAAGCCGACGATTGTGAACAACGTCGAAACGCTTTGTTGTGTCACGCACATTTTGGGTCGCGGCGTCGAATGGTTCCGATCGATCGGCGTGCCGCCCGACCCCAACAACAAACGCGACGTGGGAAGTTTCGGGCCGAAGCTGTACTGCATCAGCGGTCACGTGACCAAACCGTGTTGCGTCGAGTTGCCGTTGGGCGTATCGACGCGCGAGCTCATCGACGTGCACGGCGGCGGCGTGTGGAAGGGTCGCAAAGCGAAGGCCGTGGTGCCGGGCGGCATCAGCATGGGTTTCTTGTCGGCCGGCGAGCTTGACACCAAGCTCGATTTCGAAGGGCCGGGCAAAGCCGGGTGCCTGGGATTGGGCACGGCGGCAGTCGTGGTGATCGATGACCAGACAAGCATGGTCGACGTGCTGTATAACTGTTGCCGTTTCATGGCCCATGAATCATGCGGACAGTGTACTCCGTGCCGCGAAGGCACCGACTGGGCAAGGAAAATCCTGGAGCGCATCCGCGCGGGACGAGGCCGGCTGGAAGATTTGGATCTGCTACTGGAAATCGCGAATTCAATGGGGATCATTCCCGGCACGACGATCTGCGGGCTGGCTGATGGTGCGGCGTGGCCGGTGAAGAATGCGATTATGAAGTTTCGCGGCGAGTTCGAGGATTACATTCGCAGCGGGCGGAAGTCGATTACTCCGGCGCAGGAAATGGTGATGGCTCACTAGATGAATAGGGAAGTTTCGCGCAGCGGCGCTGAGGGCACAGAGGGCACGATGCAGATTAATGAGATCACCAGTGCGATTATCGAACCGTCGATGAGATTCATCGGAGGCTCGGGCCGTGAAGAAGTCCTGAAAATGGAATCCACCGTGTCGCCAACAATTACGTTGAAGAATTGCCTGCTGAGATTCAGGTTGTTGCATCCGTCAAGCCGCGAAGCCATGCCTCTGCGGCCTCTGCGAGAAGCTGCCTTACCGAATTGCAATTAATGCCAACGGCTTATATTAACAACACGTCAGTAGAATTCGGCGACGATGAGAAGCTGAATTGCATTCAGGCGGCGCAGCGCATCGGCGTGGAGATTCCGCACTACTGCTGGCATCCGGCGCTGAGCGTGGTGGCGAGTTGCCGCATGTGCCTCGTGGAGGTCGGCCAGAAGAAGCCGGACGGCACGATCGCCATGCAGCCGAAGTTGATTCCCGGGTGTCAGACGCCGGTGACCGACGGGATGGTCATCGTCTCGGACAGCGAGAAAGTGAAGGCGTCGCAGAAGGCGACGCTCGAATACTTGCTGCTCGATCATCCGCTTGATTGCCCCACGTGCGATCAGGCCGGCGAATGCTGGTTGCAGGATTACAGCTACAAGTACGGCCGCGGCTACAGCCGGTTGATGGAACCGAAGGAGCGGCCGCCGGATAAGCCGTACATCGGCAACCAGATCACGCTGTTTACGGACCGCTGCATCATGTGCACCCGGTGCGTACGGTTCACGCGCGAGATCAGCGGCACGGCGGAGCTCAACGTGATCCAGCGCGGCAACCATGAGGAGATCGAAATATTTCCGGACCGCCCGTGCAACAACAAATTGGCCGGCAACGTCGTCGACCTGTGTCCGGTCGGCGCGCTGTGCAGCAAAGATTTTTTGTACAAGCAGCGCGTATGGTGGCTGAAGATGGGCAACAGCGTGTGCCCGAACTGCAGCACGGGATGCAGCATCGTTGTCGACGAATGCGAGGACCGCGTGTATCGGTTGCGTCCGCGCGGCAATCCGCTGGCCCAGGGCGATTTCATGTGCGACGAAGGCCGGTTCGGCTGGAAATACATGCACAGCGAGAGCCGGCTCGCGGTGCCCGAGCAGCGGCGCGGTGGGAAAACTGTTTCGCGTGATTGGGAAGTGATCATGCCTGAGATGCGGCGTGCGCTCACAGAAGCCGCGCGTCGGATCAACAAAGGCATAGCCGCGGTGCTCTCGCCATGGATGACGGTTGAAGAAGCATATTTGTTGGCCAGCTACTTGACGTCGCTGTCGCGGAACGTCGCGTTGTCCATGGCGCCGGTGCGCATC
>DASZZA010000775.1:0-4286 GCA_035545135.1 Lacipirellulaceae bacterium
ATTAAATCATTGGCCGTTCCGGACGAACTGGTCAATGCTGTCGCCCAGCGCGAACGCCGTGAACTACAGCGGCAGCGGGAATTGTATCGCGGCGGTGAACCGCCGCCGCAAGTGCGGGACAAAATTGTCATTCTCGTAGACGACGGTCTCGCAACGGGTTCAACCATGCGTGCCTCAATTTCCGCGCTCAGAAAGCAGGAACCCAAGAAAATCGTTGTCGCCGTGCCGGTTGGCGCCAGTGAAACATGTGCCGAGCTCCACGGCGACGCCGACGAGCTCGTGTGTGCTATCGTGCCGCGGCAATTCATGGCCGTCGGCGCCTGGTACTGCGACTTTTCGCCCACCTCCGATGCCACTGTTCGAGCGCTCCTTCAAGAGGCGGCGCACCATCCGCACGCCCCCGTGGGAGGTTGACGAAGCGAAATGCAGATCAAACTGAGATTTTGACGGGCCTCGACTCCATCGCGGAATAGGTGTCTTATGGCAACCAAGCAACATGCGTTTGTCGATACCGTGGGAATAGAAGTCGACCGTGATTACATCTACGGGACGCTCGTCATTCCAGACGACGCGTGGGGAGCCGTTATCTTTGCGCATGGCAGCGGCAGCAGCCGCCACAGTCCCCGAAATGTGTTCGTCGCGGAAACACTGCATCACGTCGGGCTATCGACATTGTTGGTCGACTTGTTGACTCCTGCCGAAGAGCGAGTCGACCAATTTACGGCACAACACCGTTTCGACATCGAGCTGCTGACGAACCGTCTACTCGCGGCAACTTCGTGGATGATGAATAACTGTGCCCAGTACCATTTCCCCTATGCCTATTTTGGGGCCAGCACCGGAGCCGCCGCGGCGCTCAAAGCGGCAGCCCGTCGCGACGACATTGGTGCAGTCGTTTCGCGGGGCGGTCGGCCCGACCTGGCAGGTCCGGAACTGGCCGACGTGCGCGCCCCCACGCTTCTAATCGTTGGCGGTTTGGATTATCCGGTGATCGACCTCAATGAAGCGGCACTCGAGCAGCTCGTCCATGCGTCCTCCAAGGAACTTACCATCGTTCCCAGCGCCACACATTTGTTCGAGGAGAAGGGCGCACTCGCCAAGGTTGCAAACCTGGCCGCTGAGTGGTTCGTCCGCCATTTACGAGCGGCCGCAAAGCGCGAAAGCGAGAATCGAGCGGCCCATGGTGCGCCCAGCACGCATTCCATTCATTGAAGCCGAACCGGCCGACGCCCTGATTGACGAAGTCCGGTTGATCTCATCGCCTCTCGTCGGCTGGGAGGATCTCGATCCGCTCATGGATCGCATTGGCGATGCCCGCTACGTCCTGCTTGGCGAAGCGTCGCACGGCACGGCCGAGTTTTATAATTGGCGTCGCACGATCAGTCAGCGGCTCATCCGCGAAAAGGGTTTCTCCTTTATCGCGGTGGAGGGCGATTGGCCCGATTGCTATCGCGTCAACCGCTTCGTGAAAGGCTATGCCGAGGCCGATCGCAATGTTCGCCAAGTGCTACGTTGCTTCGGGCGATGGCCAACATGGATGTGGGCAAACGAAGAAATCGCGCAGTTGGCCGAGTGGTTGCGGGGCCACAACCAATCGATGGCCGAGGAGCATCGCGTCGGGTTCTTCGGCTTGGATGTCTATAGTCTGTGGGAGTCGATGCACGCCATATTGGATTATCTGGCGCGCGTCGATGGTTCGGCGGCCATTGCCGCACGGCGAGCCTTCGAGTGCTTCGAGCCGTATGCCTACGACGTGGAGGAATATGCACGATCAACGGCCTGGACGCCCGCATCGTGCGAGATCGAAGTGGTGGACCTGTTACAACAGCTGCGTGCGAACGCCCCAGCGTACCAACGCGAGGGTCGCGACGACTACTTTGATGCCGAGCAAAACGCGCTCGTGATGAAAAACGCCGAGATGTACTATCGAACGATGGTTCGGGGCGATTCGCCATCGTGGAATATTCGCGATAAACACATGGCCGAAACGCTGAACCGGTTGATGGTGCACCACGGTCCCGAGGCGAAAGCGATCGTGTGGGAGCATAATACACACATCGGCGACGCGCGATATTGTGATATGGCCGCGACTGGCATGGTCAACGTCGGCCAGCTCATACGGCAACAGCACGCGGAAGACGGCGTTGTGCTCGTGGGATTCAGCTCGTACCGAGGCACAGTGATTGCCGGCGACGAGTGGGCTGCTCCGATGCGAGTGATGTCGGTTCCACCGGGTCGGTCGGGAAGCTGGGAGCACGTGCTGCACCAAAGCGCCGCCGCCGACCGATTGCTCATTTTCGATCGGAAGCGGCCGAGCCATTGGATGCTGGAACCGCGGGGGCACCGGGCCATCGGCGTTGTGTACCGGCCAAGATACGAGGCGTTTGGGAATTACGTTCCCACGGTGTTGCCGCGACGCTACGACGCCTTGCTGTTCATCGACCAGATGCACGCATTGCACCCGCTCGAAGCGGCAGGCGGTCTGGAACACGAGCTGCCGGAAACATTTCCCACCGGCGTCTGACGGGCTTTTCAGATTCGGTGCAACTGGCTCTCCCCGTGCGTCGGTGATATCCGTTTGCACTGGCCAAGCCGCGGCACTCACACCTTTCACACTTTTTCGATTTCGACGCAGATGCCGCCTGCGCGAATCGCCCGATGAATGGGCGTGAACCAAAGCTCATTCTTCCAGCGCAGATGGAGCGATTCGCATAGCTCCATCAGCTCGCGCCGGTTATATGTGCGGCAATACCAGAGGCGGCTGGTCCAAGCTCCAGAGAAATTGTCCTCAGTGGTAAGCAGTAGCATCCTTCCGCCTGTACGCAGAACCCGCGACAGCTCACTGAGGCCGCGCTGTGGATCGGGCAGGTGTTCGAGCACGTAGCCGCAGGTAATGCCATCGAATGAGTTGTTGGCGAAGGGCAGTGCCGATAGATCGGCGACAACAAACGTTGGCCGATCACTCTTGAGCCGCTGCCGCGCCCGGCGCAGCATTGGTTGCGAAAGATCGGTGCAAGTGATGCGTGCGTCCGAGCCCGCAAAGTCCAACAGATGAGCTGCGATCTGCCCGGCGCCGCTACCGACGTCCAGGATGGATTTCATGCCCCGCAAATCGAATTTCCGCGTGCGAAATAACCGCCGGCCCAACGACACGTGCATCGACAAGTGGCTGGCCGTCGCCAGGAAGGCACCCTGCGGACCGCCGTACACGTCCTTAACCTTTTCGCGATATTCGTCGGCCGAAACGCGATGAATGAAATCGTTTTCGACGATCCGATTTAATGCCCGGATGCCGCGATTATTTTGCTTCGTTTCCATAAACTATCACACGGTGTCAGAAACTCGTCCTCGCTCGTCGTCGCGCAATTGGCCGGTAAGTTCGGAAACGGATCCTGACGCCTCATCACACCTTGTCACAGATACACTCGGCGATTGTAGATATACCATTCCAATATCAGCACGAATAGAGCACATGCGAGGACGGCCTTCCAGGCTTCAATCCGCGTGGGGGTCGGCCCAACGGTGGCGCGCACGTCGATATTCCCGATGCGAATATCGGCCGGTCGGACCGTCGACGCGCTTTCATTTTGACTTGGTCGCACCCGCACATCGCTCTCCTGGCGATCGAACAGATTGACGGCAAACCGCTCGATCACCTTTTGACCCTGCTCGACCTCGTAAACCCCGGGCAGGTTCGTGTCTTGAATTCGAAAGATGTCGCCCTCCCTACGGTGTACGGCAAATTTCCTGCCAATTGGGTCGGTAATTGTGAGTTCTTCCGCCTTACCGACCGGCCGCAACTCGACCGGACGGCCCGGCCGTGTGGAGGCGATTTGCGAATCTTCCGTCCCGCTGCCCAAGTACTCCAGCAAATTCAGGCAGAAAGTCGGGAAGCTAAGCCGCCGTGGCCAGTTGGTGTTCACCGTCTTGTTTCCATTCGCTTGCTGGCCGACGATTTCGAACCCGAGCACCGCATCCTGATACGCGTCGCGCGGCGCGACGGCCGCAATCGTGCCCGCCGTCGAATCGATCAATACGGTCGCCCCCGGCGGCGGATGGAGCACCAGGCTATCCGCAATGTCCACGTTCCCCAGCTCCACATTTGCCAGTAGAGGATGGGACCGGTTCCAGTCGATGATCTGAGGGCCGACCGCCACGTCTGTCGCATCGGCCGCGTCGTGCGAGTTCTTGGAGTCGGACGGATTCGCTTTACCGCTTGCATCACTGGGTTTCTCACGCCATACGGGCCCGGGCGGCAGTCGCCCGATAAAGAGTGTATTGGCGCG